>NZ_JADQBD010000200.1:0-545 GCF_017808115.1 Chryseobacterium sp. RR2-3-20
TTTCGCAACTCAACTGTCACTATCTTACAAGTAAGTATTGGCGAAAAAAACCATCCCCGCCTATTTGCTCGTCTTTAGGGACTGTCAAAAACAAATGAGTAATATTCAAAAAATTTCAAGTAGCGAAGTCAATTACTGGATTCTCCTTACAGACGTTGATGTGATTTTCCCGGAGTACACCGACAATTCTGGTTTTAGCTCCCAAATGTTACTAAGCACCCTTGAACGTTTTAGTAATCCATATTATATCTACACTGATGGGTCCAAGACTAGCGAAGGGGCAGGATGTGCTTTCTATATACCCAGTGAGCAGAAAAAACAGAAAATAAAATTGAATACAGACTGCTCAGTCTTTTCGGCTTGAAGCTATCGCTGTATGCAAAGTGCTCAAATATACAGAAATCTCCAGTTCTAACCACATAGTGCTTTTATGTGATTCCCTGTCGGTACTTACAGCCATACGTCATTGCTCGGCCTTTTCATAAAAGAAGAACCCGTTTATTATTTCCATTAAAAATAAATTAAATGACTTCAGTTGTTCAGGT
>NZ_JADQBD010000201.1:0-537 GCF_017808115.1 Chryseobacterium sp. RR2-3-20
TTAGTCTGGTCCCCATACTATCAAGTTTATATTAAGAAATTAGATAGTGTTTAGCATAACTTTCTAAGACATATATGTTACAAGCTACATACTTTCAATAATTGTACTCATATGCAACAATGTTTAAATATCTCTTCTCTTGAGATTCGTAGAAACATAATGATCTTATATTATTCTTGAAAATAATCAGCGAAATTTACAGTTGTCCTAAAGTTTTAGCAAAGATATACTTCTTATTCCACCTAGAACACTTAAACAGACGCTAACATTCTTTATACCTTTGCATAAATATAACTACTCTTTTCACAGTTATATTCCTCGAACATTGATGCTTATCAACTCTTTGAATGACCTACAACTTTTTGACACTTCAATTCATTGAGTGAATTGAACCACTTTCTTACGTTAGAAATTTAATCTGTATTACATACAGGGTGATTCGTGGGGAATCCTCCATATTTAAATAATGTGTTTAGGAAATCACAACAAACAGAAAAAGTCTAGTAAACATATGGTCAAATGTCAACCCTTACTGAG
>NZ_JADQBD010000202.1:0-536 GCF_017808115.1 Chryseobacterium sp. RR2-3-20
TGTTTGGTCTAGTTTGAGGGATATAATCTACAAGGAAAGAATTGAATCCCGTGGAGAGTTGCTTCAAAAAATTCAAGAAGCTGCCAATGTAATCAGAAATAATGCAGGACTGATTTTTAACATTAGAATATCTCTAATAAAACGACTAGAAAAGTGCATTGAAGTGGGTGGTGCACATTTCGAGCAGTTGCTCTAAATAAGTTATTCACCGGTATAATACGTGGGCGCTTGCATTACATATGACAGTTATATCAACTTGCTACCCCTATGAAAAATCAATTTTAGAATTCACTATTATCATGTTTGTTATTTTTTTTACTATGAACACTCTAGAGACGTTATAACTTCCTCTTGCGAACACTATGTCGCCGTAAGGCCTATTAAAAAACTTTACTAATAAACTATGATTCACTTTGTACCTATGCATTATTTCCTGTTATTATTTATTATTTACCTGAGCTTCGTATTTACAAATCAAAAATTGTGTCAATAGGACGAACTGTATTGAAACTTTAGAAGGCAAATATCTCGAAAAC
>NZ_JADQBD010000203.1:0-535 GCF_017808115.1 Chryseobacterium sp. RR2-3-20
TTTACTTGCATGTATTTTTATCGTAATATGTAAAATGACTTTTTAGTTTAAACCAGTAATTCAATAAAAAAATGTCATTGCAAAATCTATGTCCAGGTACCCTTTTATTTTTTTATTTTTTGAGTGCATTGGTTATTAACTGTAAATATCTATTTACCATTAAATTACTTCAAAACTTATTCTACATCTATAAAAAATACTAATAGTCTACTTTTACCGTCTTATATTTTATTGTTTCTTATGTTTCCTGTAAAATGTGAGTTAACTGACACATTGTTTTTGAAATGACTGATTCAATTACATAGTTGTGAGCAGAATATTTTCTCTAGTTGCTGTTTATTAATTTCTGGTACACACATATATGTACGTACAGGCGAATAAGTCGAAAGTGCAAAAGAAATAAAACTGTATGTTAAAGTATTGTGCAGCAAATTTAAATAAAAATTAACCAGAGATGCTGCATACAAAACACGAATAGTAAAGAGAGTTAACAAAAACCAAGACAAAAACTATGGAAACTATTTCAGAATAGTTT
>NZ_JADQBD010000204.1:0-529 GCF_017808115.1 Chryseobacterium sp. RR2-3-20
TGTCTACACTGATTTTGCTAAGGCGTTTGACAGAGTGGATCACAATGTTATCTTACGGAAGTTGCGTAGTTTTTCATTCTCTAATTGTCTTATAAAATTCCTTTCTTCTTACCTCAGTAACAGAAAGCAGTTTGTACTAGTTAACAACTATGAGTCACGTTATTATACCGCTAAATCTGGAGTGCCTCAGGGTTCCAATTTGGGACCTCTTCTGTTTGTTTTGTTTATTAATGATATAATTGGATGCATCAGCAATAGTAATATACTACTATTTGCAGATGATTTAAAAATTTTTAGAACAATTACATGTTTAAATGATTGTAAAAAATTACAAGATGATATCGATGGCATTTATCACTGATCAGTAGAAAACTGTTTACCTTTTAATATATCGAAATGTAAAACAATATCCTTTTTTTATTGTAAGGAGTATTTTGTTTATCAATATAAAATGAATGATGTAGATTTACAGTCTGTAGATAGAATTACCGATTTAGGAATTGTATTTGATCCTAAGTTAACTTTTAAT
>NZ_JADQBD010000205.1:0-528 GCF_017808115.1 Chryseobacterium sp. RR2-3-20
TTCAATGTTAAAATTAATGCTAGTTAAAAATGAACTGAATTTCATATCTGACCTGACTCACTTCTTTATCAGTTGTTTTGTTGTAGGAAACTTCAGTGTGAAATATACTTCTGTGTGTACATATTACAGCAATAAAAAAGTTGAGATAAATATAAGTAGCGGAGAATAAATATGCAGGAACGTAGAAGGAGGAAGCTTTTAATCAAAGAGAGGATGTATTAAGTTGGTATTATTTTCGCCGGTATTATTTCTATTTTTTCAATAAATTCTTTTATACATTTTTTATCAACTCGATTTTTTTTTCATATTTATCCTTCCATATCTGCACAGGTTTTGGAACTATGGACTAATACTTGGGTAGTTCATAAAATAATTTTAAGGACTTCTTTTGGATCTGTTTTGGATGTCCAAAGTCTTGTCCAGGGTTGTGACAAAGTGACACCCAATGGACATTCAGTGGACCAAAATTGATTGCAATTTGGATGTCCACTGGATATCTAGGTCTTTGCAGTAGTTCATCCAGTGGAT
>NZ_JADQBD010000206.1:0-527 GCF_017808115.1 Chryseobacterium sp. RR2-3-20
GCAGACGTGTAATTTTTCATTTTGTAATTTTCACTGCATTAGTGTTTTAGAACGTTGATTTTTAGTTCCATTTTTATAAAGTTTGTTGATTTTTTTGTTAGGCAAAAATTTATATCAAAAGATAACCTTTGACTGATCCATTTGGCGCAAAGGTTTATTTAATAAATAATTTTATTTTTTAGAGAAGTGGCAAGAAACCCAAATAAAAGAAGAAATAACCCACGAATGCCACAACTAAGCTACAGAGAATATCTGGAAAGAAGGGCGAGGTTAAAATAAAAAAAAAAAATGTTGACATGTTGGTTTCCCTAAATAAGAACAACTGGTTAATTAAAAAATAGATAATCGTGCATATTGTATCCTGATAGGTCGTATGTTTAATAGGTGTGTTAAAACTACATTTTCTGCAACGTATTATACAGCGTTATTTAGTTCATTCCTAATATATCTTTATAATCCTCCGATGTTTTTTTAATGTTAGATGTATAATTAGTAGCATCAGATTTTTTTTTCAACTATCGGAAACT
>NZ_JADQBD010000207.1:0-523 GCF_017808115.1 Chryseobacterium sp. RR2-3-20
ATCCTAAACTACTTTATTCCTGACTACTATATTCGACATTCCTACACAGGTAGGACGGTGTGTCCTACTTAAAAGAGCCTATCCTAATTATTTACAAATGGTCCTAAGCTAAAACTATACATAAACGGTACAGTGAGTTCAAAAACTCAAGACAAGTATCTACAAGTGGTTGGATGAAAGCTTAGTGCAAGCAGTTGAAATCAACGGATTGAAACCGTGAAGCGGTAATGCAATAAAGCAGTAATCCGGTAAAGCGGTAAAACAGTAAGGCGGTAAAGCGATGGTTAGTGGAAACCTCCTGTTGAGAGGAGCTTTCTGATCGGAAAAAAGAGCTCAAGCGGTTTCAACCTATTTATCTACGGACAGTTGTCCTATTGTGGGTGTGGAACAAAATGAAATTGGCTGATGGCCTGAGGAGGCCGAAACGCACACAAGCAACATAGGCCTTCCAGTACCTATCTGGCGAACGCTTCAGGACAATTTCTCACTGAACTACGGTCAGTTACCTGCCTGGGTTGCAGGT
>NZ_JADQBD010000208.1:0-522 GCF_017808115.1 Chryseobacterium sp. RR2-3-20
CATCAGATGAAGATAATGTCATAAACGTTATGGCATATTTTTACGCCTATCCTCGTAGTTCCATCCGAAGCGCAGCAGATGACTTGAATATAACAATCACTTCTGTTCATCGAATTTTAAAATACCATGACATGCACCCGTTTAAATTTAATAAAGTTCAGGCTCTGAAGGTTGAAGATTATGCAAGAAGAGTGGCTTTTTGTGAGTTCTTGTTGGTTCGCATTCAGGAGGACCCAAATTTTCTGTCAAAAATTATTTGGACTGACGAAACAAAATTTTCAAGAGAAGGTATTTTTAATCGAAAAAATGAACATTTTTGGTCTGACGAAAATCCCCATTCCACAAGGGAAATGGGATATCAAAATAAATTTAGTTTAAATGTGTTTTGTTTATTGAAAAATTATAAAAAAAGTTATTTCATTTATGAAGAGACGTTAAATTCTGCAAGATACCTGGACATATTAAGATCAGTGGTTAATGATTTTCTCGAGAATCTTAGCCTACAGGAATATCGGACTTCTT
>NZ_JADQBD010000209.1:0-518 GCF_017808115.1 Chryseobacterium sp. RR2-3-20
CCATGTATCAAGGCAAGATTTGTAGGTGATGTTCATGGAGTTTCCTGCAAAGCAACGGCAATATCTTCTGCTTTAGTATCATTTATTGGCACTTGTGGACGTGCAGACTTGCATGAATTAAGAACTTCCATTTATATTGTCTCCTTAAAGTTTTACTAAGAGTTGTGTGGGTTATTGATTCTTAATTGCAAAGCAATTAAATAAACTGTACTTCTTCCTCAGTTTTCCGCCTATTAACCAATTGTCATCAGAATTTCTATTCTCCCTCTTTCCGTAAAGTAAACCTTTTTGAAATAAATTACAAAAAAACCATCAGACAAAATTATCACAAAATTTATTTACTGGCAGTAACAAACAGCTTTCATTAATTATTTATAAACAATTCTTGTAATAGTTATTCATAGCATATCAGTAGGACTGAATCGAACATGTGACACTTCAAGTTGTGTTGCACGGCCACAGAGAAATAAAACTAGGAAATACATACAAAAAATAATTTATGACACCCTATGTTATGT
>NZ_JADQBD010000020.1:0-45069 GCF_017808115.1 Chryseobacterium sp. RR2-3-20
ATCAAGGGGTTCTTTTTTGAAATTAAATGTAAAGCTAAATGTAAAATAGGTATTTAGGCTGTTTCTATTTTTAATAATTTTTATTTAGGACAGTATTGACTTTAACAAAAATAAATCTCTTTATTACAAGCTTAATCAATGGATTGCCAAAGATGCGGTTATCTTACATATTGCCAATGATTTCGGGCAGAAAGACGTTCTTCTTACCCTTCAGCAGGCGAAAAGAAAGCTGTTCAGCCAAATACGAGATTCAGAAAAAAGAGCTGTTGCAAAAAACAATTATCTGGTAAAGAAAAGAAAACTGTTTTATATTGAAAACCTATCAGAAATCAATAAAAAGGTTGATGTGCTTTTAATTTCAGATCAAAATTTCGATCTAAACAGCATTACAGATTGCCCGGAAACCGTTATTCTCCTCAATATTGAAAATAATGTTTTTGAAAACCAAAATTATAAACAATTGTTTAATTCTGGTTCATTAAAAATATTTAGGCACGAATAATAAATCTAAAATCATATTTTTGTAATACATAAAAAAGATTAATGCAAAAAAACATACTCGTAATTTATTATACTCAGACCGGGCAACTGGAAGATATTGTAAAAAATATTGCGAAACCTTTTGAAGATAAAAAAACTGAATACAAAGTAACTTATTACAATATTCAGCTAAAAAAAGACTTCCCATTCCCATGGCCGGGTGATGTTTTTTTCAATACATTTCCAGAATCTTATTTACAGATCCCAAGTGAAATTTTACCTCCACCGGAAGAAGTTCTCAATACAAAATTTGATCTGATTCTTTTCGGATATCAGGTATGGTATCTTACCCCTTCTATTCCTATTATTTCTTTTCTGAAAAGCGGTTTTGCCGAAAAGATAATGAAAGATGTACCGGTTGTCACTATTTCTGGCACCAGAAATATGTGGATGCTGTCTCAGGAAAAATTAAAAGTATATTTAAAAAACCTCAACTCAAAATTAGTAGGAAATATCGCTTTGGTAGACAGACATGATAATTACACCAGCGTTCTTACCATTCTGAGATGGCTTACAACGGGTAAAAAAGAGAAATCCGGAATGTTACCCGCCGCAGGAGTTTCGGATGAAGAGATACAGGGCTCGGTAAAATACGGCAGAATTATAGAGCAACATTTCAGCAGTAATTTTGTTGGTCTGCAGCCGGAACTTGTAAAAAACGGAGCTGTGGAAATACGCCCTTTTTTGGTAAGAGTAGAAAAAGTGGGAAACAAAATCTTCACCGTCTGGTCTAACCTTATCATCAGAAAAAAAGAAAAACGCCCTTTGCTTATTAAACTCTTTAAGGTATATTTGATGGCAGCGATTTGGATTATTTCGCCAATTGTTCTTATATTTCACCTGCTTCTTGCTCCCCTTTTATGGAAAAAGAGAAAAAAACAAAGAGAATATTTACAAGGTATTAATTTAAAATAAAAAAATGAACGAAGTATTTATAACCAAGGCATCTACATACTTGCCAAATGAGCCGATTTCTAATGATGAAATGGAAAGCTATCTTGGCCTGGTGAATAATACCCCTTCTAAAGCACGTGCTTTAATCCTGAGAAACAATAAGATTACCACGAGATATTATGCTTTAGACAAAAACGGAAAACCCACACATACCAACGCACAGATTACGGCAAAAGCTGTGGAAGGTCTTTTTGATGAGCATTTCAAAAAAGAAGATATGGAGCTTCTTTCCTGCGGAACGACTTCTGCAGATCAGATCCAGCCTTCCCATGCATCTATGGTACACGGCGAACTCAACATGGGAAAATCGGTAGAAATTAACACTTCTACAGGATTATGCAATTCCGGAATGAATGCTTTCAATTATGCATTTTTAAATGTGAAAGCAGGTGTGAAAGACAATGCAATCTGCGTAGGTTCTGAAAGGTTTTCTGCATGGATGACCGCAGATAAATTCAACCACGAAGCCGAAAATCTTAAGCTTTTAGAAGAAAAGCCCATAGTAGCCTTCAAAAGAGAATTTTTAAGATGGATGCTTTCTGACGGAGCAGGAGCTCTTTTATTGGAAAATAAACCGAGAGAAAACAGCACTTCTTTAAGAGTAGAATGGATTGATTTTTATTCTTATGCACATCAAATTGAAGCATGCATGTATTCCGGGTGCGAAAAACAGGAAGACGGAAGCCTGAAATCCTGGGCCGAATATCCTGCCGAAGAATGGCTGAACCAGTCTATTTTTGCTTTAAAGCAGGATACTAAAATTTTAGATAAATACATTCTGGTGAAAGGTGCAGAAAGTTTAAGAACTTCTTTTGATAAGCACGAGCTGGATCCCGATTCTATTGACCACGTTTTGGCACATATTTCTTCAGGTTATTTCAAAGAAGGCCTGAAAGAGGAGTTTGCCAATGTAGGCTTAGATTTTCCATGGGAAAAATGGTTCTACAATCTTTCTGAAGTAGGAAATATTGGTGCAGGTTCTATTTTTATTGCCCTGGAACAGCTTATGAATTCCGGTAAACTTAAAAAAGGGGAAAAAGTGCTGCTCTGCATCCCGGAAAGCGGAAGATTTGCTTATTCTTGCTCACTTCTAACGGTAGTTTAATGGAAAACAGACTGCCTTCATCCGACAAGCAATTTGTAGAAAGCCTTATTCCTCAGAAGTTCCCTTTTGTTATGGTAAGTGAACTCGCAGAATATTCAGAAAATCATTTAATCTCCGGCTTTACTATAGAAGAAGAAAACATTTTTGTGAGTAACGGAATTTTTCAGGCATCGGGTTTAATCGAGCATCAGGCACAGAGTGTGGCTCTTCATACCGGATATCAGTTTTATCTTTTGGGAAAACAGGCTCCTACAGGATATATCGGAGCGATAAAATCTTTTGAAGCCGAAGCATTACCAAAAATAAATGATATTTTAAAAACCGAAGTTTCAATTTTAAATGAAATGATGGGTGTAACATTGGTGGAAATCGTCACCAAAATCAACAACGAAATCATTGCCAAATCACAGATGAAAACCGTAGTGAAAGAGTAAAATTAAACAAAAACTTAGCGGGTTACGCCCGTTAAGTTTAAATAATAATCAATGGAACCAAAACAGGACAACCTCATCGATATTTCTCAATTTTTGCCACATCGTACTCCAATGCTGATGGCAGATTATATCCTTGAGCTCACTCCTGAAAAAGTAGTCACTTCATTTGAAATAAAAGCAGGCAATATTTTCGTCAGAAACGGTTTTTTTTCGGAATCAGGATTAATTGAGCATTCGGCACAGACATCTTCTTCCATTTTGGGGCAAAATTTCTTTGCCAACCCCGATTCCGATACGAAAGTGATCGGTTTTATTACCAATATCAAAAAAATTGAAATTTTCGAACTTCCCGCAGTAGGAAAAAAGATCATTTCTAAAGCCTCATTAATTTCAAAATACGAAAACATCTGCCAGATTTTCTGCGAAACTTTTTTAGATGAAAAACTTTTGATACGTACAGAAATCAGTCTTTTTATTCAGGAAGTAAATTAATTCAACTTCATTTTTCAATATTGAAGAGGCTGTCTCAAAAGAGAGACAGCCTTTTTTATGCAAAAAAGGAAAGCCTAAGCTTTCCTAATAGTTGCAAATTTTGTAATTTGCTGTGTGTTAACTAAGTCAAAAGTAGTCTTTAAAGATTACAATCCCAAACAAAATTTGCTTTTTCCTCCGAATTTATCGGAGTTGATTGATGAAAAGCATCCTGTGAAAATAGTTTCAAACATCATCGATGGTTTGGATATTAAAAATTTAATCAAAACCTACAAACCGGGAGGAACTTCATCTTACCACCCGAAAATGCTTTTGAAAGTATTGATTTATGATTATTTGAGTAACATTTATTCAAGCCGGAAAATGGAACAGGCATTGAAAGAAAACATCCATTTTATGTGGCTTTCGGCGATGAGCCGTCCTGATCATAATACTTTGAACAGGTTTCGAAGCGAGCGATTAAAGGGTGAAGTAAAAGCCATCTTTACACAAATTGTTTTGCTCTTGGAGAAGGAAGGCTTGGTAAGCCTGGAAACCACTTTTGTAGATGGGACCAAGATAGAGGCCAACGCCAACCGCTATACTTTTGTTTGGGGAAGAGCCATCAAGAAGCATCAGGTAAGAATTGCAGAGCAACTGGAAGAGCTATGGAATTATGCAGAAAGTGTGGCAAAAGAAGAGCTTCAAAACACTGAAAACATCGATTTTAAAGAGATTGATTCAGAAAAAGTAACACAAACCATCGACAAGATCAACGAGGTGTTGAAGGATAAAAAAATACCTTCGAAAGTTCGCCAGAAACTGAATTATGCCAATAAAAACTGGGCAAACAATTTGGATAAATACAAAAAACAACAGGCGATTTTACAAGCCAGAAACTCTTATTCCAAGACCGATACAGATGCTACTTTTATGCGGATGAAAGAGGATCATATGCGAAACGGACAGCTCAAAGCTGCCTATAATCTACAGATTTCTACGAATAAACAATTTATTTTACATTATTCCATCCATCCCAATCCTACGGATACTAAAACATTGGAGTCGCATTTAAAAGGTTTTGAGGACAGCTATCATAAAGTTCCGAAAGAGCTCGTTGCCGATGCAGGCTACGGTTCGGAAGAAAACTATAACCTACTGAAAAACAAGAAAATAAAATCTTATGTTAAATACAATTACTTCAGAAAAGACCAAAAATCGCAACAAATAACCACTTCTCAAAACAATCCTCGACTGGCAAAAATCAGGGAAAGGGTTTTCAAACTACTCAATACCAAAAAAGGCATTAAACTCCGAAAACAGCGATGTCACGATGTTGAACCTGTTTTTGCAGAGCTCAAACACAACAAAAACTTTAAACGCTTTATGCTTCGAGGAAAAACCAAGGTCGAGGTAGAAATAGGCATCCTAGCCATTGCCCATAATCTCAAAAAAATGGCAAAAGCAGCCTGAAATAGACTGTTTTTTGACTTTTTTAGCTTTGTTTTTCAAAGTTTTTATAAAAACAAAACCCTAAAAATGTTTTTTTTTCAACTCAGCACAAAAAAGAGGCTGCCCTTTTGAGACAGCCTCTTTTATTATTTAGACAAGTTTAGAGTTCAATATTCATCAACAATAAAAAAGTGGGGCATTACTGCCCCACTTCAAACAATTTATATCAATGAAAATTAATATCCGAAGATCTCTTCAAGAGTCACTTCTTTAAATTCTCCCATTTTATTAATTGATTCCATATTCAGGTTTTCTTTTTTCCCGATAATGGCTGTATTATATTTTAACGGTTTAATATCAGAATTGTAAAAATTAGTCAACTGAGGCAACGTTAAAGTTTGAATTTCCGCATAAACATCTTTTCGGATATCGTAATCTACACCCAGTTTTTTAAGTGCTAATTGATTGAAGAAAATATTGGTTCTGTTGATTCTGTTAGACGCAATTTGCTTTAAGGCTGAGCCTTTAGAATTTTCGAACTGAGCAGGAATCTGTGGAAAATCTGCCATCAAATCATTCATCGCATTTACTGCTAAAGGTAATTTATTTGCCTGTGTTCCGATGTAATTGGTAACATAGTTGGGATGACCTTTTTCTGACGCATTTGCGAAAGAAACATACGCTGAATAAGCTAAAGATTTACTTTCTCTAATTTCCTGAAACACAATAGACGAAAGTCCTCTTCCAAAATACTCATTGAAAACATTTGCCTTACCAAAATCTGCAAGGTTAACATCTCCACCTCTAGCTACTTTAGACATTTCCATTTGTACCATATCGTAGTTGGTAAAATAAACTTTTCCTTGTGTTGCCGGTTCCGGATACACTTTGGCTACTGCAGGTTTTAATGATGCATTGCTGATAAAAGGCTTAACCGATTTTTCTAAATCTGACTGGCTGTCTCCATATAAAAATACTTCATAAGGATAGTTATTCAGTGTTTTAATTTTAGACATTAAATCGTTTACATTGATGCTTTGTAAACGTTGTTTAGAAATAATATCTGTCATTCTAGACTCTTTTCCATATTTAGCATAATTGGAAAGAGCAGCCATAATTCTGTTTTTATCTTTTTTCGCAGCTTCTCTAGACTCAAGAATCGTTTTAACGGTTTGATCGTAGATAGTTTTATCTGCTTTCACATTCGTCATCCAATGATTTAAAAGCTGAACTCCTTTTTTCATATTGGCTTCAAGACCTGTTAAAGTAATAAAAGTTTGGTCATTTGAAGTTCTGAAACTGTTTGAAATTCCAAGCTTGTAAAATTCTTCTTTCAATTGTTCCGGAGTATATTTATCTGTCCCAAGATACTGAAGAACACTTACGCCTAACGATAATTCTTTATCATTATCTGTTCCGAAAGGGAAAATATAAGTTACCTGAGCAACTTTATTGTATTTATTTTTTACAAAACTGACTTTTTTATCTTTAATTTGACTTGTAGCGATAGCAGTTTTGTAATCTATAAATTGAGGCTTAATTTCGGCAGGTTTATTGGCTAAAATATCTTTCAGGAAAGGCGACTGAGCATCTCTGTTAATTTTAATGGGTGTAATTCCCGGGTTTTCTACTCGAACCAATTTATCATTCACTCCTTTCTCCTTATAAACGACAACATAATTATCTTTAAAGAAATCGTTGGCAAACTTTACTATATCCGCTTTAGTAATTTTCTCGTACTGGTTAATTTCATCCAGTTCCTGTTCCCAGGTTCTTTCCCCAATGTAATTTCCATACAGTTCTGTTGCTAATCCATCGGCAGTTTCCCAAGACTTCATACGCTGAACTTTCATATCGTTTACAATCGCTTTCAAAATCCAGTCGGGGAATTCTCCTTTTTTCACAAGATTTATCTGTTCCAAAAGAAGTTTTTTAGCTTCATCAAAGCTTTGTCCGTCTTTAGGAGTTACCGATAAATTGATAGATCCATAGGTTTTCAGAGGATTTGCATAAGCTCCAGCTCCAAGTGTTTTTTGTTTTTGGTTTACATTCAAATCAATTAAACCAGCATCTCCATTATTACTAAGAATTTCTGCAACCATATTGGCAAGTCTTGCCTGTTGAGTTCCGTAAGAATCTGTTCTCCATGCCATTGTCATTCTTGGTGTAGAAGGACTTTTTACTGTTCTCTCTACAACTTTTGTCATAGGTTCTTCAGAAACCATTTTCTTCATCGGCAATTCTTTGTACTTGAACGAGCCAAAATACTCATCCACCAGTTTTATGGTTTTGTCGAAGTCTAAATCTCCTACCAAAACTACCGCCATATTATTAGGTACATAGTACGTATCAAAATACTTATGAATAGCCTTCATAGAAGGACTTTTCAAATGTTCGGATGTTCCGATTGTTGTTTGCTGACCGTTAGGATGTTTTGGGAAAAGTGCATCCATCAAAGCATAATTAACCAATCTTCCGTCGTTATCCTGTGCTCTGTTATATTCTTCATAAACGGCTTCCAATTCTGTATGAAAAAGCCTTAGAACCAATTCAGAAAAACGTTCTTTTTCAACCTTAAGCCATTTTTCAAGCTCATTAGAAGGTATATTATTCTTGTAAACTGTTTCGTCTAACCAAGTATGAGCATTGGTTCCGGTTGCTCCCAAAGACGAAATAGCCTTATCGTATTCGTTGGCAATAGCATATTTTGAAGCTTCCTGAGATACTTCATCTATTTTTTTGTATAACGCTTTCTTTTTTTCAGGATCTTTTTCTGCCTTATGTTGCTCATAAAGATCTGAAATCTGTGCCAAAAGAGCATTTTCTTTTACCCAGTCTGAAGTACCAAGATGAGAAGTTCCCTTGAAAACCATGTGCTCCAAATAATGAGCAAGACCGGTATTATCACTCGGATCATTATTAGAACCTGTTCTAACCGGAATATACGTCTGAATTCTTGGTGCATCGTCATTTTTTGCAAGATAGACTTTCAGACCATTTTTCAAAGTGTAGATTCTTACTCCAGCCAAATCGTTTTTTACAGTTTCGTAAGAATAGCCTTGTGCATCGGTCTGTTTTTGGGTTTCAAACTTTTGAGCCATTGCCATAATGGTGCAGAAAAGAGAAACGGATATAAAAAATTTCTTCATATAAAATAAGAATTAAAAAATATTGGTAGTAAAAATAAGCATAAAGTTACATTTAGAATAATTATTTCTCAAACCTATTTTTTTTGAAACATGCCTCTCCTCGTAATTAAATGATTATAAAAACCTTCCTGAAATTGATAAAATTAAACACTTTGTTAACATAATAAATGATTTACGATTCACAACAAACGAGCATTTCGAAAAACCCATTTAGAAGATACTTAGAAAAAACCATGAATTTATGTCCTGCAATTTTACTACTTTAGCCATTTAATTGACCTTATTATCGAAATAGTTGTGAAAAAACAAGACATCCCACAGGACAAGGGCAGTTTAACCTCTGCTAATATGACGGAGGTTCTGTACGTTACAGACGAAAATAATAATTACGGCACTGCCAAAAGCAGTGGTTGGGATATCAAGAATGCGGTTTTGGACGAATCTATGGAGCTCATCTCAGAACGTGTGGATGAAGCAAAACGCAACGTTGCCAATAATATCGTTAGCCCGATTATCTATTTTATGGAACTCAACAAAATGGATTTCCAGGTTCTTGCAGCCTATGTTGATAAATGGCAATGGACCGTTAAAAGACACGCAAAACCATCAGTATTCAAAAAACTTAGCGATTCTACCCTGAAAAAATATGCCGACGCATTCGGAATTTCGGTGGATGAATTAAAAAACTTCGACGGTAAATAACAATGAAAATCAACTTTGAACACCACCAAACCGCTCACTGCGAAAACGGTGTTGCCTCCAACCTGTTACTCAACAAAGGCTTAAAACTCAGCGAACCTATGATTTTCGGAATCGGTTCCGGATTATTTTTTGTGTATTTACCTTTTTTAAAAGTAAATTTTGCACCTGGATTCAGTTATCGGCCAATGCCCGGCTCAATTTTCAGCAAAGCGGCAAAAAGACTGGGAATTAAAATCAAAAGACAGAAATTCTCCAATCCAAAAGAGGCACAAGCTGCTTTAGAAAAAAATTTAGAACAAAATATTCCGACCGGACTACAGGTTGGGGTTTTCAACCTCACTTATTTCCCTGAAGAATATAAATTCCATTTCAATGCACACAATTTGGTGGTTTATGGCAAAGAAGATGGAAGATTTCTCATTAGCGACCCGGTTATGGATTTCGCAACTTCCCTTTCGGAAGCAGAACTGGAAAAAGTACGTTACGCCAAAGGCGCACTTCCGCCAAAAGGTCATATGTATTTCCCAACCTATATTCCCGAAACCGTGAATCTTGAAGAAGCCATCAAAAAAGGCATTAAAGATACCTGCAAAAATATGCTGGCTCCCGTTCCTTTGATTGGTGTAAAAGCGATGCGCTGGGTAGCGAAAAGCATCCCAAAATGGGCAGAGAAAAAGGGAACGAAAGTGACCAATCATTATCTCGGGCAACTCATTAGAATGCAGGAAGAAATCGGAACCGGCGGCGGCGGATTTCGGTTTATTTATGGTGCGTTTTTACAGGAAGCGGCTGTCATTCTAAAAAATGATGAGCTAAAAGAATTATCCAAAGAAATTACAGCCATTGGTGATCTGTGGCGAGATTTTGCCGTGGATATTGCAAGGGTTTATAAAAACAGAAATTCGAAAAGTGATATTTACAATCAGCTTTCAAAATCGATGTTGCATATCGCGGATTTGGAGGAAGCTTTTTATAAGAAACTGAGAAAAGCGATTTAACCGTCAGTAGATTAATTTATCTAAATTTGTACTAAAATGCAATCACTTATGACAACATTCAGTTTTAAAATAGATTCCAGCGAGAGTAAAAAAATCAAAGCCATTTTAAAAGCTTTAGGTGTTGCTGATTTAAAAATACAGGAAGATGAAACTCCTTCGAAAGATTTTTCTGAAAAAGTAAAAAGAGCAAGAAAAGCTTATTCAGAAGGAGATGTTGTTGCTGTAAACACAAAAAACATATGGGAAGGTATCAAATAGTCCGTACAAAAGAAGCGGAAAAAGACCTTGCTAAAATTTTAAAGTCTGGCAATAAATCTGATGTTAAAAAAGTGGAAATTTTCTTTAAAGAATTAGAAGAGCATCCAAGAACGGGAACTGGAAATCCGGAACAATTAAAGTATTTTGATGGAGAAATTTGGAGCAGACGAATCAATAAAAAAGACAGGTTTGTTTATGAAATTTATGAAGAAGATAAAAATGTAATCGTAGTAAGTTCTTTGAGATATTACAGTGATAACTAATCTCTTCTAAATTTATTCATAAAAAGTCAGAACTAACAATGTCAAATCCCATCATCGAAATAAAAAATCTCTACAAAAAATATAAAAATGCAGAAGACTTTTCTGTCAATGAGATTTCTTTGAACATCAATAAAGACGAAATTTACGGCATTCTCGGCCCCAACGGAGCGGGAAAAACCACTTTGATTTCTATGCTTTCCGGTTTAATCAAACCGACATCGGGAAGTTTTACCATCAACGGACTTTCGCCTCAGAAAAACAGCACGAAACTCAAACAAATCATTGGCGTTGTCCCCCAGGAATATGCACTCTACCCGACTTTAACCGCCAAAGAAAACCTGATGTTTTTCGGAAGTTTGTACGGTTTAAGCCACAAAAAACTGAGAAATACCATTGATGAAGCATTGGAATTGATGGGTTTAACGAAATTTGCCAACAAAAAAGTTGAACAGTTTTCCGGTGGAATGAAACGCCGTTGCAACTTGATTGCGGGAACGCTTCACAACCCGAAAGTATTGTTTCTGGACGAACCGACTGTTGGAGTGGATGTCCAGTCCAAAAAAGCGATTATTGATTATCTTTTAGATTTGAATAAAAAAGGAACCTGCATTATTTACACCTCGCATCACCTTTCTGAAGCGGAAGAATTCTGTACAAAAATTGCCATTATCGACCACGGAAAAATCCACGCTACAGGAACGCCTCAAGAACTGGTGCAAAGAGTTGCCAATGCAGAAAATCTGGAAGACGTTTTCATATCATTAACCGGAAAAGAACTGAGAGATGTTGTATAAACTGTGGAGAAGTTTTTTTAAGGAAATCCTTTTACTGAAGCGGGATATCGGAGGAATTGTCATTATATTCCTAATGCCTTTGCTGCTTATTATTACCATTACGTTGATTCAAGATTCGACGTTTAAAAATCTGGAAGGTTCAAAAATCCCGATTATTTTTATTGATAACGACCATTCTGAAATTTCAAAAAGAATAGAATCTGAACTAAAAGCCAGCAAAAGTTTTCAGCTTTTGACAGATTACAACGAAAATTCGGCTAAAGCTGCCGTATTTTCGGGTGAATATCAGATGGCAATTGTAATTCCACAGAATTTAACGAAAGATATCAATTCAAATATTGATTCCAAAGTTCAAACGATTGTGAGTTCTTTTGGTCTGGAAACCGATTCAGCTTCCGCAAAAGTTGTAGACACAAAAGCGAAAGACATTCATCTGTACTTCGATCCAGCAACCAATGCAAGTTTCAAGAATTCTGTGATGAATGCCATCAACAAAATGGTCTTCGAAATCGAGAACAAAAAAATATACAAAGCATTCCAGGACCAGTTGGGAACCACGGAAAATTTGGATAACAAAAGCCTGATTACTTTCAAAGAAATCGTTCCAAAATCTGCTTTGGAAGCCAAACCCAACTCAGTACAGCATAACGTTCCGGCTTGGGCGTTGTTTGCCATTTTCTTTATCGTGGTGCCGTTATCTATTAATTTAGTTAAAGAAAAAAGTCAGGGAACGAGTGTGAGAGTTCGTGTGAGTCCCACTCCCTATTACATTCACATTTTAGGAAAAACATGTACGTATTTAATTATTTGTGTTATTCAGTTTTTGCTGATGGTTGCAGTGGGAATCTGGCTTTTTCCTTTAATGGATTTACCACAGTTCGATGTGACCGGAAAAATGTTTAACCTCATTATCGTCACTTTATTTGCAGGTTTGGCAGCCATAGGATTTGGCGTTTTACTGGGAACAGTGGCGAAAACTCAGGAACAATCTGCACCATTTGGAGCAACATCAGTGGTTGTTTTGGCAGCCATTGGTGGCATCTGGGTTCCGGTTTTTCTGATGCCTGAATTTATGCAGAAAATCGCGGCATTTTCTCCAATGAACTGGGGGTTGAATGCCTATTACGACATCATTTTAAGAAACAGCGGCATTGGTGATATTGCAAAAGAATTGATTTTCTTATTTTTATTTTATGTAGCGATGGTTGGTATTGCTTTATTTTATGAGAGAAAACAGAATGCAGTCTAAAGATTTAACTTGTACAGAAGAAGTACGTGTACGCTTCAATGAAACAGACCCGCTAGGAATTGTCTGGCACGGGCATTACATCGTATATTTTGAAGACGGAAGAGAAGCTTTCGGAAGACAGCACGGTTTGACTTATCTTGATATTCAAAAAGCGGGATATGTAACGCCGATTGTAAAAACAACTACGGAGCATTTTCTGCCTTTAAAATACGGAGAAACGTTCAAAATTGTAACGACTTTTGTTAATTCTAATTCAGCGAAATTGATTTACCAATACGAGCTTTTCAACGAAGCCAACCAATTGGTCTGTTCAGGGGAAACGATTCAGGTTTTTCTGGATTCCGACAATAATTTATGTTTATATAATCCTGAATTTTTTCAGGCCTGGAAAGATAAAATGGGATTGTAATGACCACAGAAATTTATATTACAGATTACAACTGCGTCACGCCTTTAGGTTTTGACGTTCCTTCTAATTGGAAAGCCCTTTTGGACGGGAAATCCGGCGTAGCTTTACATCAAATCATCAAAAATCAGGAGCCGTTTTACGCTTCAAAGATTGATTCTGAAAAATTGACAAAAGAATTTAATAGATTCTTCGACTTCGCTCAGAATGACAATATTGAATTCACAAGGCTTGAAAAAATGTTGCTGTTGAGCTTAAAACCTCTGGTAGAAAGACATAACATCACAGAAGAAACCGCATTTATTTTATCAACCACAAAAGGAAATATCAGCCTATTAAAAAATATGGAGACTTTGCCGGAAGACGTTTTTCTTTCAAAAATGGCTCAGAAAATGGCTGATTTTTTCGGTTTTAAAACCAAACCAATTGTGGTTTCCAATGCCTGTGTTTCGGGAGTAATGGCGATTGCTGTGGCGAAGAATATGATTCAGTCCGGAAAATACAAAAATGCTTTTGTAGCAGCCGGAGATGAGATTTCTGAATTTGTGATTTCCGGATTCAACTCATTTCAGGCAATCGGAACAGAAATCTGCAAACCATACGACAAAAACCGCAACGGAATCAACATTGGTGAAGCAGCAGCTGCGGTTTATATCACTTCAGAATTAAATAAAACCGAAAAATTTAGTTTTAAAATTTCAGGAGATTCAGCCATTAACGACGCTAATCATATTTCAGGACCTTCAAGAACTGGTGACGGTTTGTTTGCCAGCGTTCAAAATGCAATGAAAGAAGCAAAAATTTCATCAGAAAAAATCGATTTCGTTTCTGCACACGGAACAGCGACTATTTACAACGACGAGATGGAAGCCATCGCTTTTAACAGAATGGATTTGCAAAACATTCCTTTGAACAGTCTGAAAGCGTATTACGGTCATTGTTTGGGAGCTTCAGGATTATTGGAAAGTATTATTTCTATGGAATCTGCTTTGAATAATACCTTAATTCCATCAAAAAATTTCAACGAAACGGGAACTTCCCAACCTTTGAATATTATTAAAGAAAACCAAACGGCAGAAATCAAATATATTTTGAAAACAGCTTCTGGTTTTGGAGGATGTAATGCGGCGATTGTTTTGGAGAAATCATAAAATAATTTTGTAATTTTATAATCACAAAAGTTTTGCCCAATGGAATCTACTGTAGATATCAGAAAAAGAATTCACGAATTCATCGACATTGCAGATGACAGAATTTTGCGCATCATCAACGGAATCATCGATGTGGAGGAACAGGAAGATAACTATCCTGCTGTTCCGGATTGGTTTTATGAAGAGTTAGATAAAAGAAAAGAGAAACATCTGAATGGGCAAAGCAAATCTTATACTTGGGAGGAAGTAAAAGAGAATGTAAAATCTGCTCTGAAATGATTTATGAATTAATCGTACAGGAAGAAGCAAATCTCGAAATTCTGGAGGCATATCTTTATTATGAAAATGCACAAAAAGGTTTGGGAGAAAAATTTATGAAGCAGCTGGATAAATACTTCAAGAGAATTAAAACCCACCCAAAACATTTCCAAATTAAGAAAAAATACAGAGAAGCTTTCCTGCAAAAATTTCCCTATCTTATCATTTTTGATATTATTGATGATAAAATCATTGTTCTATCTGTTTTCAACACCCACCAAAATCCACAAAAGAAGCCCTAACCTTTTTTCGAAGCCATCAATGAAGAAAACAGACATTTGCCTTATAGAAAACCCAAAAATCATTCTCAACAACGAGATTATTTTTGAATCTGAGACCCAGAATTTCTCAGATTTTGCGAAAGAAGCTTATAAAAGTTTAGCATTAAATTATCCAAAATTCCACAAAATGGATAATCTCAGCAAACTCGCTTTTCTCGCCTCTGAAATGATTTTAAAAAACGAAGACCAAAGCAGAACAGCATTGGTTTTTGCCAACAAATCATCAAGTCTGGATACCGATTTTAAATACCAGGAAAGCATCAATTCTGAGGAAAATTACTTCCCAAGCCCTGCGGTTTTCGTCTATACTTTGCCCAACATTTGTGTAGGAGAAATCAGCATCCGTCACAAAATGCAGACAGAAAACGCTTTTTTCGTATTGGATGATTTTGATGAAGAATTTTTAAACAATTACTCAGAACAGATTCTAAAATCCGGAAAAGCTGAAAAAGTGCTTTGCGGCTGGATAGAACTGTATCAGGAAAGTTACAAAGCTTTTGTATATTTGCTAACTGTGTAAAAATATAACAATGTAAAAATGTACCGGTTTACCAATTTTTAAATAATGCTAATAACTCATTGTTATATTGTTAAACTTATACATTGGTACATTATAAATGAAATTTATTTATGGAAAACTTAAAAGAAGAATTAAAACACAAAATCATTGAAGTTCTTAACCTTGAAGATGTTGCAGTAGAAGAAATCAAAGATACAGACCCATTATTCGGAGGTGGTCTTGGCCTGGATTCTATTGACGCTCTTGAGCTGATTGTTCTTTTGGATAAAGAATACGGAATAAAATTAGCCGACCCGAAAAAAGGAAAAGAAATTTTCTCATCAATAGATTCTATGGCAAAATTTATAGAAGAAAACAGAACAAAATAGTCCATTTTTTTTAACTTTTTATAAAAGTCTTTTTTGAGATCAGAATATGCGTATTTTACTATTAGATAAAAATCACCCACTTATTACCGAACAGCTTTCGGCTAAAAATTTCTCTCTTGAAGAAGACTTTTATTCCAGTTACGAAGAAGTTCTGAAGAAAATTGAGCATTACGATGGCATTATCATCCGAAGCAGAATTCCTTTAGACCAAAATTTTTTAGAAAATGCAAAAAATCTAAAATTTATTGCAAGAGTAGGTGCAGGAATGGAAAATATCGACATTCCGACAGCCCAAAAACTCGGCATTCAACTCATCAATTCACCAGAAGGAAATCGAGATTCTGTTGCCGAACATGTTTTGGGAATGTTATTACTCATCATGAACCGTTTAATTATTGCTTCTAATGAAGTAAAAAACGGAATTTGGCTTCGCGAAGAAAATCGTGGTGATGAACTTTTAGGAAAAACAGTGGGTTTAATTGGCTACGGAAACATGGGAAAAGCCACAGCAAAAAGACTTTCCGGTTTTGGCTGCAATGTGATTTTTCATGATATTTTGCCTAATCTTTCGGATGAATTTGCTCAACAGGTCAGTTTAGAAGAGTTAAAAGAAAAAGCGGAAGTTCTAAGTCTTCATATTCCTCTCACTACAGAAACTCAATATCTTATCAATCATCAATTTATTAACGATATGAAAAATGATTTTTATTTCGTTAATACCGCAAGAGGAAAGAATGTTGAAACTAAAAGTTTGGTTGAAGCCCTCAAAACAGGAAAAGTAAAAGGCGCCTGTCTTGATGTTTTAGAATACGAAAAATCTTCATTTGAAAATCTTGATACTTCTTCAGAAAAAAATAAAGAAAACGAAGATTTACAATACCTTTTGCACTCCGAAAAAGTAATTGTAACCCCTCATATTGCAGGATGGACTCATCAAAGTAAAGAAAAACTTGCACAATATATTGTAGATAAAATCTGTAATTCTTTTTCTTAGATTTTTATAAGTGGATATTCAAAACATTCAACCTTATCTGTTCGGCATTTAAGCGGAAATCTATTATGTTAAATTAATCTTAATTTACCGCCATTTTAAATCTTTTGTTTTGAGTTTTATTAAATTGCCAATCATTTTTTTGAAATTCATGAAGAAGTTTACTACTCTATTACTCTCAGGTATTTTTATTTTATTTATTTCGTGTAAAAAAAACAAAACAGAATCGGCTTCCGAAGAGCCTAAAACCAATCTTCCAAACTACGGAAATGTAGATTTGAACAAGGTTTTTGAAAATGAAAACATCCACATCTCCAATAAAAATTATTTAACAGGATATATAGATCAGTATTACAAAAAAATTTGGGAACAGGGCAATCTGAGCGGAGGTATTTTGGTAGCCCAAGGAAACGAAATTCTTTATGAAAACTACAGAGGCTTTGCCAGAGAAAACGAGCAAAACCCTATTGATAAAAATACACCCCTTCATGTAGCTTCGGTTTCTAAAACGCTTACTGCAATGGCAACAATGAAACTTGTAGAAGCAGGGAAAATTAAACTTTCCGATCATATTACCCAATTTTTTCCACAGTTTCCTTATCCTAATGTAACTGTACAGACTCTTCTCGACCAAAGAAGTGGTCTTCCGAAATACGAGTATTTTATTACTAAAATTCAGCCCGCTCCTGCTGAACTTTCAAAAAGTTTTTTATCGAATCAGGATATCCTGAATATGATTATCAAATACAAACCCGATTTGGCAAGAGAAACAGATACCGGGTTTATGTACTGCAATACCAATTATGCTCTTTTAGCTTTAATTATTGAAAAAATTACATCGAAACCTTTCCCACAAGCAATGAAAGAAATGGTCTTCACTCCGCTTAAAATGAAAAACACGTATATTTTTCAGGAAAAAGACATTCCTACAGCGTCTCAGTCATTTTATTTTGGCGGAAATAAAATGTATCCTTTAGATCGTCTTGATTTAATTTACGGTGATAAAAATGTGTACACAACACCAAGAGATTTATTCAATTTTTCTAAAGCTATGTTTTCTAAGGATTTTCTGAAACCCGAACTCATGAATATGGTATTTACGCCTTACAGCAATGAGAAAGCCGGGCAAAATAATTACGGGCTTGGATTCAGAATGAAAATCTACGACAATGGCGAGAAACTCACCTATCATAACGGTTGGTGGCACGGAACCAATTCTGTTTTTGCCCATCTTCTTAAATCCAAAGTTACTATTGTAGCTATCGGCAACAAATATTCAGGAAAAGTTTATTCGGCATTGGCACTCTCGGCTCTGTTTGAAGACTTTCCGGTTCAGAAAGATAAGCTTCACAGCATTATGAAAGATAATCAGGATACTTTAAAAACCGGAAATGAAGTTTTTGGAGAATAATGTTTATTTTTGCTCAAATATTTTCATGAAAAGATTTCTTCTTTTATTGCTGATTGGGTTGCTTCTACAGTCTTGTGCCAGAGTAGGTTCGCCAATTGGAGGTTCTAAAGATACACTAGCTCCTCAGGTTATTGGTTCTAATATAGATACTACGAGAGTAAATGTAAGAAGAGACATTAGAGAACTCAGAATCGATTTTAATGAGTATATCACGCTGAAAGACATCAATAAAAATCTGAATATTTCTCCTACGATAGCCAATATCAAAAGAATACTTCCATCTAATATTGCCAATAAATTTTTGGTAATCCAGTGGACAGATACTCTAAAGGCAAATACCACTTATAATTTCAACTTCGGAAATGCTATTGTAGATAATAGCGAAGGAAACCCGCTCAGATATTATAATTTCGCTTTTTCAACAGGTGAAAAATTAGATGATCTTTACATTAGCGGTGAAGTAAAAGATGCAATGGCAATAAAAAAACAGACCAATTCTCAAAACAAAATGGTTGTTGGCCTTTATCCGCTAAAAGATACGATAGATTATAAGAAGAAGCCGTATTACATTACTAAAGTAGATGATGACGGATATTATGAGCTGAATTATCTTGCACCCGGAAAATATAAAATCATTGCATTTGATGATGAAAATGAAAACTCAATCTTCAATCCGGGAAAGGAAAAAATTGCTTTCAGAAAAGATACTATTACGGTTGAAAAATCTATCTCAGGATTAAATCTTAAACTTTATCCTTCTAAAAAGCCTTTTAAAAAGCCCGAACTGAAAGAAATGCCCGGCGGAATACAAATGTTGTTTGAAGGAAATCCCGAAAATGTAAAAGTCTCTTCCCTAAACGAAAAACTGAAAGATATAAAAGTAACTCAGAATGCTAAGTCTGATACGGTAAAAATCTGGTTCGATGCTGTAAAAGCTGATGTTGGACAAGCCGCAAATGAAAAACTGCAGTTTGCCTACGAAATATCATCAAAAAAAGATACCGCTACCATTTTTTATCGATATAATAAAAAGAACGCAATGTCTTTAGACAGTGGTGGTGGAATTTTGGCTCCGAAATCCGATTTTACACTGAATTCTAACTACATCATCGACAAAATTAACACCGATAAATGGACTTTAAAAATTGATAGCTTAACAGTTCAGCCATTTACGGCAAAAATATCAGAAACCAATCCTTATCAGTTACTTATTCATTCGGATTTTGTTCAAGGAAAAAAATATCAGCTTACCGTTCCCAAAACAACAGTATCTTCTTTTTATGACAAAAATTCTGAGTCTAAAAGATTCGATTTTGAAGCTGATAAAGTAGAAAATTATGGTGAACTTACATTTATTCTAACCAATCCGCCGAAAACGAAATATTGGATACAACTGTTAGATTCATCCGAGAAACCTGTCTATCAGAAATATACTAGCGGTAACACTGTTGTTTTCGACATTGTAAAACCCGCAGAATATATCGCAAGAATTCTTGTAGACAATAACGAAAACAAGTTCTGGGACGAAGCAGATTTTGAACACGGAATCTTTGCCGAAGATTCTTATGTTTACTATAAAACGGTAATAGTACGACCGCTTTGGCAATCTAAAGAAGAATGGGATTTGAAAGACACCAGAGTTTTAGATGCCAGTAAACTGATTAACAGCAGCAATACCAGCAAACCAAATCAGGATAAAAACAATAAAAATCTGCAAAACAATACGCTACAGAATAATAACAGTTCTTTCCAAAATACGGGTACGGGAAATACTAACAGAGGACGGGATTTTCAAATAAACAGATAATGAAAAAATTTGCTAAAATAATTTTCTGGATTGCCATAGGTATAATTGTAATTCAGTTTATCCCTGTAAACAGAGACAATCTCCCGGTAAAAAAGAGTGAAAATTTTATTGATGTGCAAAAAACTCCGGAAAAAGTTTCTGCAATTCTTAAAAATGCTTGTTACGATTGTCATTCTAATGAAACAAAATACCCTTCTTATGCTTATATAGCTCCATTTTCCTGGTCTTTAAAAAGCCATGTAAACGAAGGAAGAGAGCACCTCAACTTTTCTGTATGGACTGCTTATAATAAGGATTTAAAAAAAGGAATGCTTGAGAAATCTATTCAAACAGTGGAAAATAAGGTAATGCCCATGCCTGCTTACATTATTTATCATAAAGAAGCCAATCTCTCGGATGCTGAAAGAACGTTACTGAATAATTATTTTAAAAGCCTTTTAAAAGAAGGAAATTATTAGGAAAAATTCTTTAAGTAATCTTCAAAAAAGCTTTTTTGAGAATCGAAAGCAATTTCATCCAGCTTAAGATCTTTTAAAGGAATCCAAACTGCTTCTGAGATTTCAGAAAGCTCTAAATTAACCTCAAATTTACTGGAAACTTCATATTCGTAGAAAAGATCTATGGTATTATAATCAATTTCTTTATACTGATAAACATTTGGAAGACTGGTAAGATATTTTAGGTTGTGAATATCAATCTGCAGTTTAAGCTCTTCAAAAAGTTCTCTTTTACAAGTATTTTCTGCACTTTCCTTAGGATCTACAAAACCTCCTGCTAAATCCAGCTTTCCTTTTTTCGGTTCTTGGTTTCTTCGTGTAAGATAAATTTCATCTTTATATCGAATGACAACAGCAACTGCTCCTGCAACATTATTATATAGTGTGAAGCTACATTCTGGACAGCTCCACTTTTTTTCCTGATCCCATAATAGGGTTTCATTTCCACAGTTTGGGCAATATTTTAAAACTTTCATTCTACAAAGTTATTATTTCGCGGATGAAAATTCAAAATTACATCACGAAGTTCTTCGGTTTTTAAATGAGTATAGATTCCGGTAGTTGTAATACTAGAATGCCCCAACATTTCCTGAATAAAACGTAAATCTGCTCCATTTTGAAGTAAATGTGTAGCAAAAGAATGCCTGAAAGTATGCGGAGATATTTTTTTGCTGATGCCTGCTTTATCGGTAATTTCTTTAATAATAATAAATACAATTACTCTGGACATAGAGGTTCCTCTGCTGTTGAGGAAAAGCGTATCTTCATGTTTTTTATTGACTTTTACTTTTGATCTTACTTCATTAATATATTCCTTCAAAAGTTTAGCCGTGTACTGAGCAAGGGGAACAAACCTAGATTTATTACCTTTTCCGTTAATTTTTATATAACTTTCTTTGAAATTAATATTGGATATTTTTATATCTATAAGCTCGGAAACACGTAAACCACATCCGTAAAGCACTTCAATAATACAATGATTACGCTTACCCAAATCTGTATTTTTGTCTACTGCAACAATTATCTTTTCGATATCAGCAAGAGTTAGAGTGTCGGGTAAGTAAAGCCCCAATTTAGGACCTTCGAGTAATGCTGAAGGATTATCTTCTCTTACTTCTTCCTCCAAAAGAAATTTAAAAAATGCTTTAATAGAAGAAATCCATCTTGCCTGAGACCTTTCGCTAAATTTTTGTTTTGAAAGTTGGAAAATATACTCCTGAATATTATCGTAAGTAATGGTTTGCGGAGAAACACCTTCAAGATCATTTAAAGCATAATCTCTGAGTTTTCTGATATCCCGAATATAAGCGTCTAGCGTATTTTCGGAAAAATCTCTCTCGAATCTCAAAAAAATTTCGAAATCTTTTATTTTTTCATCCCAAGTCATTGTGTTTTTGTTTTTAAAATTTATAATTCTTTTTCAGATACCTGTATTATTTCGATTTGATGGTTTTTTAAAAAATCTATGCCTTCATTATCCGAATAAGCATTCATGTAAACTACTTTCGATATTCCCGACTGTAGAATCAGTTTGCTACATTCTTTACACGGAGACAATGTTAAATACAGAGTAGCTCCCACTGCCGACTGTGTAGAACCGGCAAGTTTCAGTATCGCATTTGCTTCAGCATGAAGCACATACCAATGGGTTTTCCCATTTTCATCTTCGCAGCAGTTTTCGGATCCCGATGGTGTTCCGTTATACCCATCAGAAATAATCATCCTATCCTTTACGATTAATGCACCTACCTGTTTTCTTTTACAGTAGGAAAGTTTTGCCCATTCCTGAGCCATTTTTAGATAAGCTTTATCAAACTTACTATACATCAGCATTTATTTTTTCGAAATAATTTATAATTTACTAAAAATTAGGCTTTCTTTTCTCAAGGAAAGCAGAAACGCCCTCTTTTTTGTCGTCCATATCAAAAAGCTCCCCGAAAGAAACAATTTCTGTTTCGAAACCTCTTTCTGTATCAGACAAATTGGTTGCTTTAATGGCTTTAGAAACTGCCATAGGCGAATTTCTTGCTATCGTTGAAGCCAATTCTTTGGTTTTTGCAAGAAGTTCTTCAATAGGAAAAACCTCATTTACCAAACCTATTTCTTTTGCTTTTTGTGCAGAAATCATTTTTGCAGAAAAAATCATTTCATTGGCAATACCTTTTCCAACAAGCTTTGGCAATCTTTGAGTTCCACCATATCCAGGAATAAGTCCTAAAGTAACTTCTGGCAAACCTAATTTAGCATTATCTGAAGCATATCTTATATGACAGGACATTGCCAGTTCCAGACCACCGCCCAGAGCAAATCCGTTTATGGCAGCAATAACGGGCTTATTCAGATTCTCAATTTTATTAAAAAGGTTATTCTGACCGGTTCTTGCCAACTCTTCTGCTTTTTCCTGATTAAAATCGCTAAATTCTTTAATATCTGCTCCGGCAACAAAAGATTTTTCTCCACTACCTGTTATAATAATGACTCTCGTTTCAGCATCATTCTGTAACTCATCAAGAGCGGAGCTTATTTCACTTATGGTTAAAGCATTAAGCGCATTAAGACTTTGAGGTCTATTGATGGTAATTACAGCTGTTTTTTCTTCGTTGCTGATAAGAATATTTTCGTATGCCATAATTTTTTTAATCTGTTATAACCTGCAAATTAAAAAAAAATAATAAAAAAAAGGAAAAAAATTATTTTTTCCTTTTTATATCTGCATTAATAATGTATTTATTTTGAATGATTCATCATATTTGAATCTATGTTGACACTTAATCCTGAAGCCACTTTCATTCCCAGTTCTATATTGGCTCTAAAGAAGTGACACAGCTGTCGGTTGATGATTTCATCTTTCTTAGGACCATCTATCCCACTCATACTTCCAATAATATTATGAATTAGATTTTCTCTGTCTTCTTGGTTCATTGCCTTTGTGTAAAGCAATCCGGGTTGAGTGTAATGATCGTCATCATTTTCATTCCTGTTGAAATTAGCAACTTGATTACTGTCTAATTCATACTCAAAATTTTTGTAAGCCGGATCCGGTTTAACCTCATCAAAACTGTTTGGATGATAATTCGGTTTATCCTGATAATGACTGGAATCTGCCATAAAACCATCTCTTTGATAATTATTTACCTGAAACGGACATCTATTTACTTCTAATTGATGAGCGTTGACTCCCACTCTGTAACGGTGAGCATCTGGATAAGAAAATAATCTTCCCTGAAGCATTTTATCCGGCGAAAAACTAATCCCGTTGATTAAATTACTTGGAGAGAAAGTAGACTGCTCTACATGTGCAAAATAGTTAACAGGAACTTCGTTCAGCTCCATTTCTCCAACCTCAATTAAAGGAAAATCGCTCTGAAACCACACTTTGGTAATATCAAACGGATTCCATCTGAATTCTTTAGCCTGCTCCTCGGTCATTACTTGGATATACATTGTCCATTTTGGAAAATCTCCTTTTTCTATTGCATTACACATATCTTCCTGTGCAAAATCTGGATTTTCTCCTGCCATTTTCAATGCTTCAGAATCTGTGAAATTTTTAATTCCCTGCTTAGTTTTAAAATGAAACTTCACCCAAACTCTTTCATTCTTATCATTAATCATGGAGAAAGTATGAGATCCGAAACCATGCATGTGTCTGTACCCATGAGGCGTTCCTCTATCAGACATTAAAATAAGAACCTGATGGAGAGATTCAGGATTCAGGCTCCAGAAATCCCACATCATAGTAGCACTTTTAAGATTGGTTTTCGGAACCCGCTTCTGAGTATGTATAAAGTCTGGAAATTTCTTAGCATCTTTAATAAAGAAAACGGGTGTATTATTACCCACAAGATCCCAGTTTCCGTCTTCTGTGTAGAATTTTAAAGCAAAACCTCTAGGATCTCTAGCAGTATCTGCACTTCCTTTTTCTCCACCTACAGTAGAGAAACGTGCAAACATACGGCACGAATTGCCAACTTTAGAAAAAAGCTTTGCCTTGGTATATTGTGAAATATCGTGCGTAACAGTAAAAGTACCATACGCTCCGGTTCCTTTAGCGTGAACTATTCTTTCAGGAATTCTCTCTCTCACAAAGTGAGCCAGATTTTCCTGCAAAATAAAATCCTGCAGCAAAACAGGTCCTCTTGCTCCAACGGTTTGTGAATCCTGATGCTCATAATATGGAGCACCACTACTGCTCGTAAGTTTTTTATTATCCATAAGTATAATAGGGTTTTGTTTCTATAATTATTGTTCAAATTTAGATGAATTTTTGATTGATTTTACCAAAAACATTATATCTTTGTAATAGATAATATTAATCAAATGAACATTCAGCAATTGGAATATCTTATCGCTGTAGATAAGTACAAACATTTCGGAAAAGCAGCTCAGGCATGCTTCATCACTCAGCCCACCTTGAGTGCAATGATACAAAAGTTTGAAGATGAACTGGATGTTAAAGTTTTCGACAGAACCACCCACCCTATCAGAACGACGGATGTTGGAGTGCAAATAATAGACCAGGCTAAGGTTATTATAGAATCTGTAAACGAACTGAAAAATAAAGCCAATCTTCTAAATAATATTTTAGGAGGAACCATAAATTTGGGTATTATTCCTACAGTTTCTTCCTTTATTCTTCCAACAGAAATTTTTCATTTTCTTCAGAATAATCCCAAAATTCAAATGAATGTAAAGGAAATGACGACAGACAACATCATAAAAGCACTTAAAAGCGGTGAATTAGATGCAGGAATTATTTCTACGCCTTATGATAATGCCAATGAGTTTTATCAGGATTTTCTTTTCAACGAAGAACTAATGATTTACAGTTCAGTCACCGAAGCCAACAAGAAAAACACTTTTATTGTTCCGGATGAGCTCAATATGGAAAAAGTCTGGCTTTTAGAAGAAGGAAACTGCTTACGAAATCAGTTTGAAAACATCTGTCATTTAAAAGAAAATACTCTAAAACCAAAAAACCTTGATTTCTTAGCATCAAATATTCAGACTTTGGTACACATGGTTGATAAAGTGGGAGGAATAAGCATTTTACCGGAACTGGCTCTCAACCAACTTTCAGAAGAGCAGAAAACGAAGGTTTTCAGATTCAAGAAACCTTTTCCTTATAGAGAAATAAGTATTATCTATTACAAACCTACTTTTAAGCAAAAAATCATTGATGAATTGGGAGCTTTCATTAAATCTTCTGTAGATTCCAAATTGAATTTCAACAAAAATCCGAAAGAATTTGTAAGCATCAAACCACAGTAGCTTAAATGATTTTCATCATCAATTTTGAATTAATTTAAATAATAAAGTCTTAAAATTTTGAGTATTAGAAAATAGTCCCTAAATTTGCAGACGTTTATTAACGAGGAAAAATTTGACCTGATTGCAACCTCTCTAAAAAAATGCTAAAACAGTAATCCTTTTAGCTATTTACGGGCAGTTATTCACTTTTTTCTTCACATTTTCAATAAAATACAAAGAATAATATGTCTTATTTATTTACATCTGAATCTGTTTCAGAAGGGCATCCTGATAAAATTGCCGATCAGATTTCCGACGCATTAATTGATCATTTTTTAGCATACGACAAAAACTCCAAAGTTGCTTGTGAAACATTAGTTACTACAGGACAGGTTGTTTTGGCGGGTGAAGTAAAATCTGATGCATATCTTGATGTACAAACGATTGCCAGAGATGTCATCAACGGAATCGGTTACACAAAAGGAGAATATATGTTTAACGGAGACTCTTGTGGAGTTATTTCTGCTATTCATGAGCAATCTCCAGACATTAACCAAGGGGTAGACAGAACTGTAAACGACGAATCTTTCGAAGCAAAAGCTAACGCACAGGGAGCAGGAGATCAAGGTATGATGTTTGGTTATGCAACCAACGAAACAGCTAATTACATGCCTTTAGCTCTAGACTTGGCTCATACCATTCTTAAAGAACTTTCTGCAATCCGTAGAGAAAACTCAGATATTACTTATCTTCGTCCAGATGCGAAATCTCAGGTAACCATTGAGTATTCTGACGATCACAAACCCATTAGAATAGATTCTATTGTTGTTTCTACACAACATGACGATTTTGGGTCTGAAGAAGAAATGCTGAACAAAATTAGAGAGGATATTAAAAATATTTTAATACCAAGAGTTGTTGCACAGCAATCTGAAGAGATTAAAGCTTTATTTAACGACCAAATTAAATACCACATTAACCCTACAGGTAAATTCGTAATCGGCGGACCTCACGGAGATACTGGTCTTACAGGAAGAAAAATTATCGTAGACACTTATGGTGGTAAAGGTGCTCACGGAGGAGGAGCATTCTCAGGAAAAGATCCGTCTAAAGTAGACAGAAGTGCAGCGTACGCAACGCGTCACATCGCTAAAAATCTGGTTGCTGCAGGTGTTGCCGATGAAGTTTTGGTACAGGTTTCTTATGCAATTGGTGTTGCAGAACCTTGTGGATTGTATATTAACACTTTCGGAACCGCTAAAGTGGATATGCACGATGGTGAAATCGCTAAAAAAGTATCTACTATTTTCGATTTGAGACCTTATGCTATCGAACAAAATTTAAAATTGAGAAATCCTATTTATCAGGAAACAGCTTCTTACGGCCACATGGGTAGAGAACATTATGTTGCTGATAAAACTTTCAATAAAGGACAGAAAAACGAATTAACTCTAGAAGGTCTAGAATTCTTCACTTGGGAGAAATTAGACAAAGTAGAAGAAATTAAATCTTCTTTCGGAATTTAATCAAAATTTTCGGTACAGAAACTGCTTTATCATCTAAATGCTAAAGCAGTTTTTTTTATTTTTACATCCAAATTTAATACAGTAAACACCATTATATGAAACAGTTTCCATTATTACTTCTGTTAATTTTGACAGGTTTAACAGCGAAAGCACAATATACTGTTCACAAAATGATAAATGTGGGATACGTTTATCAAAACCAGAGCTTTGGTGAGATTGGCGGAAAATTGCTTTTTCTAAAAAATGATGATGTAATATACAGACTTGGAGCATCTGCATTAATGGGATCTGCAAATTCAGATTTTGCAATTATGCCAAAAGTACAGGCTGATGTATTACTCAATTTTGAAAAAAATGTGGATTTTAATCATTCATACTATTTTTTGGCAGGTGTTGAAGGTACCAACAAATATGTAGCTCCAAAAATTGGCGTTACGCTTTTCGGACTTCTCGATCTTACAGGAGGCTATGCGTTTCCAATTGGTGACAAAGGTTTAAATGGAAAACAAATGAAAGGAGTGAATATTAATTTCACATTAAATATTCCTACCACATTCTTACATGACATGTTTAATTAACTTTTTTTATTAATTTTTTTAGAAAATTTAATATTTGTTTAATACTTATTAAAATTTTATTATATTTACAGCATAATTTGATGCTTATAGAATATACTCTACTCTAAAATCCGTCTTAAGACAAATTCTCTAATGAACTTGATATAAAAATCAGGAAAGAGTTTGTACTGTAATAAATTTTTGAGAAGAGTTATGAAACCAACAGACAGCCAACTGATATCCTTGTACCAAAAAGGAAACGAAGAAGCATTATCCACTCTTATACATCGACATCAAAGAGAGCTTTTCACATTTATTTTCTATAAAATAAACGATCAGGATCTTGCCAATGATATCTTTCAGGATACGTTCATGAAAATTATCGTTATGCTGAAGGAAGGACGATATAATGAAGAAGGAAAATTTATCCTTTGGGCAAAAAGAATTGCACAAAATTTAATCATTGATTATTTCCGTGCAAAATCTAAAAACACGAAAGTGTCCGAAACTACTTTTAATAACGAAGAGTTTTCTATTTTCGATCTTATTCGGGAACCATCAGAAAACATAGAAGATCAATTGGTAACCACTCAAATTCATGAAGATCTTTTAAAAATGCTTCATTTTCTTCCTCAAAACCAGCAGGAAGTAATAAAGCTGAGATATTATGATGGCTTAAGCTTCAAAGAAATTGCAGAACATACCGACATGAGCATTAATACCACTTTAGGAAGAGTGAGATATGCTCTTATCAATCTTCGAAAAATTATGGAGGAAAATAATATTATTCTTACAAGATAATAATTTGGTACAATTTTCGTTTTAAAGAAAATACAATTTTCGCCTATGAAAAATAACGATTCTTTAAAATTGAAAAATTTGAAACCCAAAAAGCAAACTGTAGATTTTCTCCTGAGCTTCTCTAAAAATCTGGAAGTTGTAAAAGTGAAAAACAAAAATTATCACTTTACAAAAAACTAAAAATATTTAAATTTGTGCTGTATGAAAATTCAGCACATTTTTTTTGACCTCGACAACACCCTTTGGGATCATCGCAAAAACGCCTATTTAACCATTAAAGATCTTTTCGAAAAAGAAGAAATTTCCTTAAAATTCAATATTGATTTTGAGGAGTTTCATTCTGCGTATCACGACATTAATGAAAGACTTTGGGAACAGATTCGTGATGGAGAAATTGACAAGGATTATCTCAGAAAACACCGTTTTTACGACACATTCAATCGTTTCGGAGTAGACAACCTCAAATTATCCATGTATTTTGAGGAACATTTTTTAGATAAAATCCTCAATCACAATCATCTCGTAGAAGGAGCAGAATACATTTTGGAATATTTAAAGAATAAAAATTACAAACTTCATATTATTTCAAACGGATTTCAGGAAGTAACGGAAAGAAAATGCATACTTTCTGAAATAGATCACTATTTCCAAACCATTACCAGTGCAGATTCTGTTGGGGTAAGAAAACCTAATCCTGAAATTTTCGAATATTCCTTATCATTGGCAAATGCTTCTAAAAACGAGAGTATTTTAATTGGTGACGATTGGATTGCCGACATAATAGGAGCCCAAAACTTCGGAATAGACGTTATTTTTTTTGATGTTTTAAAGGAAAACAAATCTTCGGAAAATCTTAAGACAATACAGCACCTTTTACAGATTAAAGAATACTTGTAAAATGTTAAGTTGAGAAAACGGTAAATCTGTCAGCAAAAACAGAAATTATATATCGAAAGAAAATTTCAATTCATGTCTATACTTATTTATACATTTGAAGCATGTTAAATTTCATCAAGAAACAGGCAGCACTTCTCTGGGCGAAAAAAAGTGTCAGAAAAGCAGAAGAATTTAAAAATAATGCTGAAAAAAACCAAGAGCAACTTTTATTGTCGCTTATAAAACATGCTGAAAAAACATTGTTTGGAAGAACACATCAATTTGAGGAAATAAAATCTGTTGAGGATTTTCAGAATCGTGTTCCGGTTTCAGACTACGAAGATTTAAAACCATATATAGAAAAGGTAAAAAAAGGGCAACGTAATATATTATGGACCGAAACTCCGGAGTATTTTGCCAAAACTTCGGGAACTACTTCTGGTGCAAAATACATCCCAATTTCGAAAGAAGGAATGCCTTATCAGATTGCCGGTGCACAAAGTGCATTGTTTCATTATATCGCAAAAAAAGACAATGCCGATTTTGTAAACGGAAAAATGATTTTCTTGCAGGGTAGTCCAGAGCTTGAAGAAGTTTACGGCATCAAAACCGGAAGACTTTCAGGCATTGTAGCCCATCATATCCCTAATTATCTTCAGAAAAACCGTTTGCCAAGCTGGGAAACCAACATGATTGATGACTGGGAAACTAAAGTGGAAAAAATAGTTGAGGAAACCGAAAAAGAAAACATGACGCTCATTTCCGGAATTCCACCTTGGCTGATTATGTATTTTGAAAAATTAATTGAAAAGAACGGAAAAAAAATTAAGCAGATTTTCCCCAATCTTCAACTTATTGTAACCGGAGGCGTAAATTACGAACCTTACCGCGACAAAATGGAAGAACTTTTGGGCGGGAGCGTAGATATCATCCAGACATTTCCTGCTTCTGAAGGTTTTTTTGCTTTTCAGGACGATTATACAAAGGAAGGCTTATTGCTTTTAACAAATCATGGAATTTTTTATGAATTTATCCCTTTAGAAGAGTACGGAAAACCCAACGCCAAAAGGCTAACTTTAAAAGATGTAGAACTCAATAAAGATTACGCCCTTATTTTAACCACCAATTCTGGTCTTTGGGCATATTCTATTGGCGATGTGGTAAGATTTATAGATAAAAAGCCACACCGAATTTTGGTGAGCGGAAGAACCAAACATTTTACGTCTGCATTTGGTGAACACGTTATTGCTTACGAGGTTGAAGAAGCCATGAAAGCAACTTTAGAAAAATATCCTGCACAGATTACAGAATTTCATCTGGCTCCGCAAGTAAATCCTGAAGAAGGGCTTCCTTATCATGAATGGTTTATAGAATTCGAAAAAGAACCAGAAAACATAGATTCGTTTAGAACAGAACTCGACAATCAACTGAGAAAAAGAAATACGTATTATGATGATTTGATTTCGGGAAATATTCTTCAAAAACTCCATATTTCGAAACTCAAGAAAAATGCTTTTCAGGAATATGCAAAATCTGAAGGTAAACTGGGAGGTCAGAACAAAATACCTAGACTTGCAAATGACAGAAAAATTGCAGATTTATTGAAAATTTACAAATTTTAGCCATATTTTCTTCAATACAAAAAGATATATTCAAAAAAAATTATAAATTTGAAAAACTAAAATAATATAATGAAAGCATCTGTACTTTTAAAATCGTCTTTATTAACGTCTTTATTTGTAATTTCCTCATGTGCTACTACAAAGTACAGCGAAGATATTGCTCAGAATAATTACTCTAATCTCGAAGCGGGGAAAATCTATACAGTAACTCCAAGAGACGGATCTAAAAAGCAAACGATTTTATTCCGAAATGTTGCAGGTGATAATATTATCGGAACGAAAGGAAAAAAAGACAGCACACAAGTGGTAATCCCTAAATCTAACATTGCTTCGGTAAAAGACAGATCTAAAGCAAGAGTTACAACTGGTGCGGTAATAATTGGAGCAGCCGCTGCTGCAGCCATTGTAATTAGCTCATCTAAAGCAGATTAAAATTCCACATTTTAAAATAATTACCATCACGGTTTTTTAAAAATATTTTGAAATTAAAAAAATCAATAGCCTTGAATGAAAATTCAAGGCTATTTTTGTAAGCATGATTCCTTCTTTACCGCTAAAAACATTGCAAAATGTTGAGTTCAGAAATCTTCTTACCGGAAGATTCGTTATTGTGATGGCATTTAGAATGTTGGCAACTTTATTGGGATGGTGGGTGTACCAACTTACCAAAGACCCATTTTCTATCGGATTAATCGGACTTTCTGAGGTAATACCCGCCGTAAGTTGTGCATTATACGCCGGCCACGTAATTGATATGAATGAGAAAAAAAAACTTCTTCTCATTTGCAATTATGCATATGTGTTTCTTATTGGTCTTTTGCTAATTCCTGCATTTCTGAATGTTGAACTTCATTTTTCGGGACATCAAATCACCTATTTTATTTATACTGTAATATTTTTTACAGGAATAGCGAGAGCATTTATCGGCCCGATTGTTCCGTCTATGATTCCTCAAATTGTGCAAAAAATTAATCTTCCTAATGCCATAACTTTAAATCAGGCAACATTTTTAATTTCTTCTGTATGCGGACATGCTGCGGGTGGCTTTTTAATTGAATTTTATGGAATTAAATGGACTTTAACCGTTATTATTGGATTAATTATTCTGGCATCATTTTTCTTCTGGAAACTTAAACCTCAGTTCTCAAGCCATAAAAAAGGAGAAGTAAAGGTTATGGAAAGTATTAAAGAAGGTGTTTCTTATATTTTCAAAACAAAAGAAATCTTGGGAGCTCTCTGTCTGGATATGTTTGCTGTACTTTTTGGAGGAGCTGTTGCCATGATTCCTGTTTTCGCAACCGACATTTTAAAATCCGGAGCAAATGGCTTAGGATTATTGAATGCAGCTTCGGATATCGGCTCCATGATTATCATTACTACCCTTTCAATCGTACCATTACGAAAAAATCAGGGGAAAGTATTATTGGCCGTGGTTGCAGGGTTCGGGTTATGCATAATAGGTTTCGGATTATCTGAATATTATTGGCTTTCATTCATGTTTTTGGTTCTCAGCGGAATGCTGGATGGGATTTCGGTGGTCATCCGTGGAACAATTGTTCAGTTGAAAACACCGGATCATATTCGCGGCAGAGTTTTGAGTGCCAATTCAATCTTCATTATGTCGAGTAATGAAATGGGACAATTTGAAAGTGGTTTGGCTGCCAAACTTCTAGGCGTTGTAAAATCGGTAGTTGTCGGTGGTACATTAACAGTAATGATAGCCGCAAGCGTTGGAGTCTTTAACTCAAAATTACGCAAAATGCAATATTAAAGGTATTGCAGCGTTAACGTTATATATATACTAAAAATTACATCATTAAGTTATTATTTTTTTTATATTTGTATCAAAAATTTTTTTAAAATGAAAAAAACTTTACTCATTTTTTTACTAATTATATCTCAATTTTTTTCTGCACAGTCCGACTGTCCTACAGCGTTTACTGTTTGCGGAAATTCAGGTATATCCTACACACCATCTGGTCCGGGAGATATTCGTGAGATTTTGGGAGGATGTCTGAGCACTAATGAGCATTATTCTGTATGGTACACCTTTACAATTGCTACAGCGGGGACATTAACATTCACGATTAATCCTAATTATTTCCCAGATGATTATGATTTCGCAGTATATGGTCCCAACAAACAATGTGGCAGCTTGGGTGCACCATTACGTTGTAACTATTCTGGAGCAGACGGTCCTACCGGTTTAAATCTTGCTACCATACACCCAACTGTAAACGGACAATGGAGTGGTTTTATGAATGTTTTACCAGGAGAAGTATATTATTTAATTGTTGATAATTTTTCTAAAAGTGCCAACGGATTTTCTTTATCATGGGGTGGTACTGCAACGTTAGCATCACCATTTAACGACCCTTCTCTAGCCAACAACCCATTTGTTGCTCCTGGTCAGCCTAATGCAAACCCGGCTCTTCCCAATGAAGTTGTTATTTGTTCTAATCCTGCAACTTTTGATTTTAGCACATTGAATGCAGGAATTATCAACGGAAATGTAAACTTCTCTGTAAGTTATTATCTGAACAGTAATGATGTTCTTACTGGAAACGCTCCCATAACAACACCAATTTCTGTAAATACAAGTGATACATACTATTACAGCATTATGTACACTGATCCCACTAACCCAAATAGCCCTATTAATAAGTGTAAACAGACGGGTACTTTTAAATTTAAAAATGGAAGTTTTGTAGCAACAGATGCTACTCTCACCGAATGTAGCAATAACAACACAGGAGTAGGAGTTTTCAACCTTACAACTGCGAATGTTTTCGGAGATCCTACATATACTAGAAAGTATTATGCTTCAATGTATGATCTTAATAATAATATCAATGAGATTACAAACCCTTATCAATATACATCTGCAGGAGGATCTGTTTTTGTTTTGGTAACTTCGCCTTTTGGATGTAAGGATGTGGCAGAAATAAAATTAAAATTCTACCCTGTCATTACCGTAACTGAGGCTACATTGAGAACTTGTTTTATTGAAGGAAATCCTTCTACCGGTTCTTTTAATTTAACGACTGCTTTAATTAGCAACCCATCGGGAACTACAAAAAGATATTTCCCTTCGATGACTGATGCAGTGAACGCAACTAATGAAATTAATAACCCAACCAATTATATTGCTCCTACAGGTGTTGTGTATATTAGAGTAAGTGATGGAAACGGATGTTATACAGTTGCAAAAGTTAATCTTATTGTGATCCCACCTACATATTCAACCGTACTGCAAGACAAAGTTATTTGCTTTGAAGATAAGACCACTTTGGATGCAGGACCAGGTTTCAGTGGTTATGTATGGAGCACGGGAGCAACTACTCAAACAATTACTAACGTTAGCGTAGGTACTTATTGGGTAAAACTGAAAACAGGAGACTGTACTGCTAAACAAATTGTAAAGGTATATGCTTCCGAACAGCCTGTAATTTCTAATGTTGATATCTCAACCAACAATATTACCGTGAATGTAATAGGAGGAAGCCCTGCTTACAAATACTCTATCGACAATGTAAACTGGCAAGAATCTAATGTATTTAAAGATATTACAAGAGGCGATCATACAGTATATGTTAAAGACTCTTATGACTGCGAACCAATCCAAGTGAGTGTAGTTGTTCCTAATCTTGTGAATGTTATAACTCCTAACGGAGATGGCGTAAACGATGTAATTGATTATTCTGCATTAGCAGGAAAAGAAAATTTAGTTCTTAGTATTTTCGACAGATACGGTGCTAAAGTCTTTCAGGCAGATAAGACCAATGGTTACAAATGGAACGGTACAACCAATGGAAGCACCCGTGTTCCTACAGGTAATTACTGGTATTCTGTTACATGGAATGAAAATAACAAAACTAAAACGCCAATTAAATTTTCAGGTTGGCTAATGGTAAAGAACAGAGAATAAACAAGTTGATAAACTTATAAATAAAGCCGCATGTAGCGGCTTTATTTATATTTAACTATAAACAATCTATTTTAGAATAAATTTTTAGCTAAATTTGTTACAAATATTTATAATATGAAAAAAATACTACTCTTTTTTGTGGTTATAATATCGCAGATATTTTATGCACAGTCAGACTGTATTTCAGCAATACCCGTCTGTGGAAATTCCGGAATTAGTTACAATCCAAACAGTAATGGAAATGTTATAGAACAAACTGCTGGAAGCTGCTTGGGACTAGAAAACTACTCTGTTTGGTACGTTTTTACCGCTGCAACAAGTGGTACGATCGAATTCACCATAACCCCTAATACGGTTCCTAACGTAAATCATTATGACTATGATTTTGCAGTTTATGGACCTAATATAGATTGCTCTACGTGGGATTTTGGAAATGCAATAAGATGTAATTACAGTGGACTTAGTGGTCCTACAGGATTAAGCTCTACAAATACAGGTGCTCAATGGGGACTTCCTCTTCCGGTTTTAGCTGGAGAAACCTATTATTTACTGATTGACAATTATATCCCGAGTAACCCGTACGGTTTTGCTTTAACTTGGGGTGGAACAGCAACTTTGACTTCCCCATTCACTAACCCTTCTTTAACACCTAACCCTTTTCTTCCACCAGGACCTGCCCATAACGGAATCCTATCAATATGTACAAACCCGTCGCTTTTTAATTTTTCCACTCTTTCTACAGGAATCATCAATGGAAATCCAAATTTTTCGGTGACGTACCATACATCATCTAATGATGCATTAACTAATGCCAATCCTATTACCACTGCAATAAGTGTAAATACTACGGATACTTATTATTATGCTATTCATTATCTTGATCCTTCCAACCCTACCAATCCGTTAAATGACTGTACACAGACTGGTACTATAAAATTTGTTTTAGGTCCTATAGTAACCTCTAACGCAACTATAAAAGCATGTAACAATAACAATGCAGGTAGTGCAGTTTTCGATCTTTCATCTGGATCTGTATATGCTGATCCTGCTGCGGTTAAAAAATATTTTCCTTCATTAGCTGATTTAACTGCAGGTACTAATGAAATCACTACACCTTTATCCTATCAATCTACTGCACCTAAAAAAATATTTGTAAAAGTAACTACAACCGATGGATGTACAGGAAATGCAGAAATAGATTTAGAATATTATCCTTCTATTCCTGTTACACCTGCAACATTAGAATCTTGTTTTATTGAAAATGCAATTCTCACCGCTCAGTTTGATCTTACCCAAGCCGCTGTAACAACTGCGACTGGAACTACTAAAAAGTTTTACAGAACTAAAGCTGACGCACTTGCCGACATTAATGCAATTACCGACCCTACAAATTATATTTCTACAGCAGGAGAAGTTTATGTGAGAGTTATCAGCCCGAATGACTGCTATGAGATAACTAAAATTACCCTGAAAGTAACTGCACCCGTAAAATCTACCGTTCTGAAAGACAAAACAATCTGTATGGAAGACAGAACTACTTTAGATGCAGGTCCTGGTTTCTCTAGTTACGAATGGAGTACGGGAGCAACTACACAAACTATTCAAGGTGTTGCAGTAGGATCTTATTGGGTAAAATTACAAACCGGTAATTGCTTTACATTCCAAAGAGTAACTGTTCATCCTGCTCCACAGCCAGTAATTGCAAGTGTGGATATTAACAATAATACTATTACAGTATATCCATCTGGAGGAACTGCTCCTTACGAATATTCTATAGATGGAATTACTTGGCAGAGCTCGAATGTATTTTCTAATCTTCCAAGAGGAGAAAACAAAATATTTTTAAGAGACAGCTACGATTGTACGCCTATTCAAATACAGCTTACAGTACCGAATCTTGTAAATGTAATTACACCGAATGGAGATAACGTAAACGACGAAATAGATTATTCTGATTTAGCTTATAAAAAGAACTTAGTATTCACCGTTTATAACAGATACGGAAACAAAGTTTACGAAGCAGACAAAGTAAGAAATTACAAATGGAACGGTACATCCGGAGGTAAAAAACTAAATACAGGAACTTATTGGTACACAATTACCTGGAATGAAAATGACAAGAACAGTACACCAACACAATACAAAGGTTGGGTTCTTCTCAAAAACAGACAATAATTTAAAATTGAAAAAAATCACCTCGCGTTTGAGGTGATTTTTTTATCAACATTACCCAATCCTTGTATTTAAAGGATTTTTTAGACTTATCAACAAAGAATATTAATTACTCTTTTCAAATTATTTTTTAAATAAACTATCTTTGCAGTATGGCTCAGAAAGAAACACTCTCTTCACTTACTCAGGGTAATTTTGCTAGAGAATTGTCGATTGCAGACGGAAAAATGCCTCCCAATGCAGTAGATTTTGAAAGATTGGTTATAGGTACTTTTTTAATTGATAAAAAAGGACTCGATAATTCTATAGACCTTCTCACCTCCGAAGTTTTTTATGACCCAAGACATCAGGTTATATTTTCTGCATTGCTTAAGCTGTATGAAGGAAATTTGCCGGTGGATATAATGACAGTCATTCAGGAATTAAAAAAGACAGACAAGCTTAATACCGCAGGAGGAGATCATTACATTATCGAACTTACTATGGGAGTAAGTTCATCTGCACATATAGAATATCATGTAAGAGTTATTCTCGAAAAATACATTCTGAGAAGTTTAATTAATGTTTCTGCCAATGTGATAGATTCTTCTTACAAAGAATCTACAGATGTTTTTGAACTTTTAGATAAAGCGGAACAATCTTTCTTTGAAATTACAAACGGAACCATCAAAAAAGGATTCGATACCGCGAACTCATTGGTTAAACAGGCAATTGATACCATAAAAGCTCTAAAAGACAAAGAGGGAATCTCCGGAGTTCCATCAGGCTTCAGAGATATAGATAAAGAAACTGGAGGATGGCAAAATTCTGACCTTATTATTATTGCTGCACGTCCCGCAATGGGAAAAACCGCCTTTCTTCTGTCTATGGCAAGAAACATTGCTGTAGGACACAAAATTCCAATGGCATTATTCTCGTTAGAGATGGCATCCGTACAGCTTATTACCAGAATGATTGCCTCAGAAACAAGAATTTCTTCAGAAAAGCTGAGAAAAGGAACTTTGGATGATGAAGAATGGCAAAGATTATTCTCCAATGTTTCGGAACTTGAAAATGCACCATTATATATTGATGAAACACCTTCCCTATCCATTTTCGATTTCAGAGCAAAATGCAGAAGACTCGTGATGCAACACGGAGTTAGGTTGATAATGGTAGACTACCTTCAGCTGATGACTGCCGGTGGCGGAGGCAAAGGAGCAGGTAACAGAGAGCAGGAAATATCCATGATTTCCCGTTCATTAAAAGCCATTGCAAAAGAACTGAATGTTCCGGTAATTGCACTTTCCCAGCTTTCCCGAAGTGTGGAAACACGCCCTGGTAAAAGACCGCAGCTTTCAGACTTAAGAGAATCTGGAGCAATTGAGCAGGATGCGGATATTGTATCTTTTATCTTCAGACCAGAATATTATAAAATTGCCGTTTGGGACAATGACGAAGAAGGTCAGGAAACTTCCACCGAAAATCAGGCAGAATTAATCATTGCAAAACACAGAAATGGGGCAACTGCAGATGTAAGACTTTCATTCTTAAAACATTTTGCCAAATTTGGAGATATTGAAGCCGCTTTTGATGGAGGAGCTGGTTCTATGGGATATAGTTCGAATTCAGGTTTACTGGGTGAACCAAGTGGGTTCGACAAAATAAAAACAACCATTCAGCCCGGAGCTGCCTTTGACTTGCCCGACAATTCAAAACTATCCGGATCATCCATGAATGATTTTGATGATGAAGATGATTTTCCATTTTAAAGACTGAAAATGTAGAGATTACTTTAGAATTAGTTTTTCAAAATTAACTCTAAAATCCCCTTTAGATAATATATGAGAATTGAAATTTATACAGATGGAGCATGCAGCGGAAATCCCGGCAAAGGAGGATATGGAATTCTCATGCGTGTTCCTGAGAAGAATTACCAAAAAACGTTTTCAAAAGGCTTCAAAAAAACAACCAACAACAGAATGGAGCTTTTAGCAGTTATCACCGCATTAGAAAAATTGAAATCTGCAGAAAATGAAATTCATATATTCACCGACAGCAAATATGTTTCTGACGCCATCAACCAAAACTGGATTTCCGGATGGGTAAAAAGAGGTTGGAAAAATGTGAAAAACCCAGATTTATGGAAAAGGTTTATCATACTTTACAATCTTTACCTTCCAAAAATACATTGGATAAAAGGCCACGCCGGACACTTCGAAAATGAACTTTGCGATAAACTTGCCGTAGCTGCAGCAGCTTCTGACCAACTTGAAACGGATGTTTATTTTGAAACCCAGAACGACAGTTCTTTATTTTGAAATTACAAATCAAAATCCAAAATAAATACCCTTTTCATTAGTTTGTCGCTATTTCATTATGAAATAAATATTAAATTCAATAAAATTAACACACAATATTCATTTGTTTTCGGATTATTTATATCTTTACATCTGTAAATCTAACGAAAGCTAATACATGAATAAAAAACTACACTTTTATTTACTTTTCCTATTTTTTTGTTTCGCCCAAAATTTTAAGTCCCAAACCTTTCAATTAACAGGAAATCCCGTTAACACAACCGGTTGGGATGTAGTGCCTTCCGCAACGGTGAACACAGATTTTATACAGCTTACAGCCGACCAGATTTCTCAGGTTGGAGGTATTAAGCTAAATGCTCCTATTAATCTGAAATATTGCGATAAATGGCGGGTAGAATTCGATTTCAGAATAGATGGAAACGGCACAACTTCTTACGGAAAAGGTGACGGACTTGCATTTTGGTACCTTGCAAATCCGCCTGCTTCTTATACTGCAGGTGGAGGTCTTGGAATTCCTGCCAACGCAACAGGACTTATGGTTGGGTTTGATATTTTTAATAATGCTACCGAAGCTCAAATGAGCAAGGTGCATGTTTTATACGGCACCAATAACGGAACTGGTTCTAATATTGAATACAACAATACTCCGGGAAGTACTTATCATACAGCCGATCTCATCAGTACACAACCTTTTGTAGGACCTAACTTTAAACATGTTGAAGTAACCGGCGAAGTAGACAGCAACAATCTTAGCAATTGGATTATTAAAATAAAGATTGATAATGTTTTAGTGGTCAATCAAACATTTGCTCCATCGGGTGCAGCTGTAGGAATGACACAGGGATATTTTGGATTTTCGGCTTCCACTGGAGCTGCAAGCGCAAGACATTCAATTAAAAACGTGAAAGTTTTCACAGATAAAGTAAGCATTTTAAATCCTTCAATTACACAATCGGTTTGCCCAAATCCTTCTACCGGTTTTGGAACTATTAATCTAACGGCTCTTAACTCTCAGTTTGTCACCAATCCTTCTGGTTATACATTTACTTATTCTGTAGGAGGAACAGTTATTTCGAACCCTACAAGCTATCAATTTAATAGCAACACAACTGTAAATGTTATCATTAAAGATAATTCGGCATTACTTTGCGACAACCCTGATGGAACCATCAAACTTACTCTTGGAAATTTCAGTGCAAATAATGTAACGATTGCAGAATGCAATAATAATGGAGCTACAACTGCGGTTTTTAATCTTACATCCGCCTATGTATCTGCTGTTCCAGGGATTACTAAAAAATACTTCCGCACTTTAGCCGATTTAAATGCAGGTACAAATGAAATTACAAATCCTTCAGCATTTATTTCTGCTCCGGGAAAAGTATATGTGAAAGTAACCACACCAGAAGGATGTACAGGAAATGCAGAGGTAACCTTAACATTCCATCCATTACCGGTTGCCCAAGATGCTATGTTAGAATCTTGCTTTATAGAAGGACAAACATCTTGGGGAATGTTTAATCTTACCGCAGCCAACATTACTACCGAAACAGGAATAACAAAGAAATTCTACACTTCTTTCGACAATGCGATGAATGGAATTAATGAAATCTCCACTCCTATCGCATATATTTCTCCTAATGCAGATGTATATTTAAAAGTTACTGCAGTGAGCAATTGTTTTGTCATCAAAAAAATAAAACTAACCGTAACACAACCTGTAAAATCTAGTGTATTAAAAGATAAAATTATCTGCATAGATGCAAGAACTTCATTAGATGCCGGACCAGGATTTTCAGAATATTTATGGAGTACAGGTGCCACTACTCAATCTATTCAGGGAATTTCTGCAGGCGCATATTGGGTAAGACTTAAAACCGGAAACTGCTACACGTATCAAACCGTTAATGTAAAAATTGCGGTAAATCCGGTAATTTCTAATATAGACATTAAGAATAATACGGCAACGGTAAATATTCTTGGTGGTACTGCTCCATATAAGTTCTCGCTTAACGGTATTAATTGGCAAGATTCTAATGTGTTTACAGATTTACCAAGAGGCGAAAATACATTCTATGTAAAGGATATTTATAATTGTACCCCAATCCACGTACAAATTACAATTCCTAATCTTGTAAATGTTATCACCCCGAATGGCGACAATGTAAACGATGTAATAGACTACACAGCACTAGCATATAAAAAGAATTTAACATTTACTGTATTCGACAGATATGGGAATATGAAATATGAAGCTGATAAAATAAGAAATTACAAATGGGACGGAACCTCAGGTGGCAAAAAATTAACTACCGGAACTTATTGGTACACGATTTCCTGGAACGAAAACGACAAAAACAGCACTCCAACAGTTTATAACGGATGGGTTTTGCTGAAAAACAGAGAATAATTTTTTTCACACTTCATATATTAAAATTAAGATGAAACCACTTCAAACGAAGTGGTTTTTTTATAATTTTTACAAAGTAATTTTTAAATAAGCTTTTATTCATATTCTATTATTAAATTTGTTTTATGAATTATTTGGAAGCACTAAGCAGAAGATATTCTGTAAAAAAATTTAATCCGGATCTTAAAGTTCCGGAAAGCAGCCTTTTGAATATTCTGGAATCTGGCAAACTTGCGGCAAGTTCGCTAGGTTTGCAACCTTACAGAATTTTAGTGGTACAAAGCGGAGATATTATTCAGAAACTTATTCCTGCATTCTACAACCCTTCCCAGATTTCCACCTGTTCTCACCTTATTGTTATTGTATCCAAAAAGACGATTGAAGACTCTTATATTGAAGGCTACTTTAGACATATTTCTGAGGTAAGAAATCTTGAAATCGAAAAACTGGATCTTTTTAAAAACAGCATCAATCAGCATATTACGCAACAGACAGAAGATCAGCTTTTTGGGTGGGCAGAAAAACAATCTTACATCGTTTTGGCCAATCTTATGTATGCAGCAGCCATGGAAAATATCGACAGTTGCCCAATGGAAGGATTCCGACAAAATTTAATTGAAGAAATTCTAGAGATTAATACAGACAGAGAAAGGGTTACCGTAACGCTTGCTTTAGGCTACCGCTCAGAAGAAGACCACTTTCAGCACATGAAAAAAGTGAGAAAACCAAACGAAAAATTGTTTAAATTTATTTAATACAAAAACAAAAGAGGTTTAAATTTAAATATGATAAAAGCAGATGTACTGGTAATCGGCTCCGGAATTTCCGGTTTGTCTTATGCCATAAAAATATCCGAACAGCTTCCTGATGCAAAAATTATTATTGTCACTAAATCTGATGAAGATGAAAGCAATACAAAATACGCACAGGGAGGTCTTGCCGTTGTTACAGATTTTAAAAATGATAACTTCGAAAAGCATATTGAAGATACGATGCGTGCAGGAGACGGCGAAAATAAACGCGATGTTGTAGAAATGGTCGTGAGAGAAGCCCCTGCAAGATTTAATGAAATCGTAGAATGGGGAGCAAATTTCGATAAAAAAAACGGAGAGTTTACGCTGGGAAGAGAAGGCGGACATACCGAAAACAGAATCGTTCATCACAAAGATATCACAGGTTTTGAAATTGAGAGAGCACTCCTACAGACTGCAAAAAACAATCCCAATCTTGAGATTTTAGACCATCATTACGTTATAGATATCATCACGCAGCATCATGTTCCCGGAAAAAAACTCAATGAAGATGAAATAAATTGTTATGGTGCTTATATTTTAGATGAAAAATCAAAATCTATAAAAAAAATCACATCCAAAATAACTTTGGTTGCGACAGGAGGAGCAGGACATGTTTACAAAAACACAACCAATCCTACCATTGCCACAGGAGACGGAATTGCTTTTGTTGCCCGTGCAAAAGGAAAAGTAAACAATATGCAGTATTATCAGTTTCACCCCACCGCTTTATACAGCAAGATAGACGGAATGCTGTTTTTAATTTCGGAAGCGGTAAGAGGTGATGGAGCCAAACTTCTCACCAAAAAAGGTGAAAAGTTTATGCATAAATATGATGAAAGAGAAGAACTTGCATCCAGAGATATTGTTGCAAGAGCTATTGATGCTGAAATGAAAACTACCGGAGACGAATATGTAGGATTAGACTGTCGAGAAATGAATCATGAAAAATTTCTTGAACATTTCCCCAACATATATAAAAAATGCAAAGACGAAGGTATCGATCCATTTACACAACTCATTCCGGTTGTTCCTGCATGCCATTATCTTATGGGAGGAATTGAAATTGATAAAGACGGACAGTCTTCTATTAAAAACTTATTTGCAGTGGGCGAATGCACCAATTCCGGATTACATGGAGCCAACAGACTGGCTTCCAATTCACTTTTAGAAGGTTTGGTTTTCGGACATAATGCTGCCATGAAAACCGTTGAACTTTTAAAAGAAAACAATTTCAATTTTGAAGACCTTAAAGCAGTTCCGGAATGGAACGAAGAAGGAATGAAAATAATTGATGAAATGGTGATTGTTTCATACCTTAGAAAACAACTTCAGGAGATGATGAGCGATTTGGTAGGAATTGTTCGCAGCAACAAAAGACTAAAAATGGCATCACAAAAACACGCTGAAATTGAAGCAGCAGTAGACGAAATTTACCACTACTCTATTCTTTCCCCTCAACTTTCTGAACTTAGAAATCTTACAACTGTTGCAAACCTCATCATAACCCAATCTATGGAAATGACAAAAAATAAAGGGGCATTTTACAACAAAGATTTAGCTTAACAGTAACTGATTAATCAACAAAAATGAAAAGACCAAGCTACGCGACCAATAAAGTTTTAAAACAATTCATCAACAATGCATTAAAGGAAGACATTCAGGATGGAGATCACTCTACCCTTTCTACCATTCCTAAAGATTTGCAACAACAGGCAAAACTTTTGGTAAAGCAAGACTGTATTTTGGCAGGAGTAGAATTGGCAGAAATTATTTTTAAAACTTTTGATAAAAGCTTAAAAGTAAAAACATTTATAAAAGATGGTGAAACTGCTAAAGTTGGCGATGTAGCATTTATAGTTTCCGGAAGTGCGAGATCTATATTATCTACGGAAAGACTCGTTCTGAACTGCATGCAGAGAATGAGCGGCATTGCAACACTTACACACGATTGGGATTCAAGATTAATAGGATCTAAAACTAAACTTTTAGACACCCGAAAAACCACTCCCAATTTCAGAGTTTGCGAAAAGTGGGCAGTAGCTATCGGTGGTGGGACAAATCACAGATACGGACTTTATGATATGATAATGCTGAAAGATAACCATATCGATTACAACGGGAGCATTACCAATGCTGTAAAAATGGCGAAAGACTATATCAAAAAAAACAAGAAAAAACTTAAGATTGAAGTTGAAACACGAAATCTAGAAGAAGTAAAAGAAGCCATCAAAGCAAAAGTTGACCGAATTATGTTGGATAACATGAATATTGATACCATGACTGAAGCTGTAAAACTAATTAATGGTTCTTGCGAAAGTGAAGCATCGGGAGGAATTACAAGAGAGCAACTGAAAGAAATTGCTGCTACAGGAGTTACTTTTATTTCTGCCGGAGCATTAACACACTCAGCAGAAAATATAGATTTAAGCCTAAAAGCAGTTAAGTAAAAACATTATATTTTTAATAAAATCTTATCACTTTTGTTAAAAAATAGATAATATGATTTTTTTCATACGAAAAATCATAAAAATCACAACTTACTGAAAAACAACAGAATAAGGCTTATCAAGACTGATTAAAAATTAACATACAGTTAATAATAGTTAAAAATTATTATTGATTATCCGTTTTTAATCATAACCCTGTAATGTTAGCAATAATAAGCCTTTCAAAGAGGCTATCTCCAAAATATCTTCGATTTAGCTTGTAGATGA
>NZ_JADQBD010000210.1:0-516 GCF_017808115.1 Chryseobacterium sp. RR2-3-20
TGTATTGTTAAATTGTTATTGTGTAGTTGTTAGGTACAAAAAACAATACTTGACAATGTATTCTCGAAACGGAAAAGTTGATATGCTGCTAATTTATGTAGAATGCTGTAAAAATTCGAGAGCGGTAGCAGCGCTCTATGCGCAACGTTTTCCAGAGCGACAGCATCAACCTAACAATTATTTTCTAAGAGTGGAATCTCAATTCAGGAGAGAAGAAGATGACCCACAGAATAATAATGTAGAGTTTGTTGTTGATGAAGAAACAGCAATTAATGTTTTCGCCTTAGTTGAAGTTGATAGAACGGTTTCCCTTCCGACAAATCGACCACGAGTTAAACATTAGACATGAACCAGCGCGAAAGTTTCTAAAGAAACCCAACTACAAATCTTTCAAGTATCAGGTTAACCAACACCTGTATGATACCGATTTTGCGAGAAGATTAGAGTTTTGCAACTGGGTTCTAAATAATATCCGAAGAGACGGCAGTTTTTCTGGAAGTATTATTTTTTCCGATG
>NZ_JADQBD010000211.1:0-515 GCF_017808115.1 Chryseobacterium sp. RR2-3-20
ACATTTATTCCTGTTATTTTAGCAGCTGTTTCAGGGTCACTAAAAAATCTTTTCGACGTATTTCCTGTATTTGTGTTGCCGAATCCAGCTTTAGGCACATCAATTATTAAACCTGTTCTTTCCCTAAAAGCATTTTGAATTTTTTGTTTTATATCCTTTACAATCTGCTTTTCTTCACTTGATCTTGCTTACCATTTTTGAAGAGGTAATTTGTAAGCCAAGTGCGGAATTGATTCAAGAAAACGGATTCTTGCATGAAGAATAGAAACTCCGAATGTCAAAGCTTCAGGAATTTCCTTGTTGGTTTTTCCAAATCGTTAAAATTCTTTGAGGTTTTTCCACAAATATAGCATCTTATGGTGGAAGTGGTATTTGTGGCTGAGTTGCAGACTTTTGCGTCCACTATTGTTAGTAATAATGTGTGTTGAACAGAGATAATACTATTTGGATTTGTAATTTCGGTCTCCGATAGCTGTTTTACCTGATCTTCTATGTATTTTATTTCTTCGTTTGTT
>NZ_JADQBD010000212.1:0-510 GCF_017808115.1 Chryseobacterium sp. RR2-3-20
GGTAATACCAGTTTGTGGTAGTAATGTGATTTATTGTGTAGATAGATACAAAAAAGCTTGTTATTGAAGTCAGCAGAGTTTCAAGTTTTTACTGTCAGGGTGCGTGATGAAAGCTACCCAGTATTTTGCTGTATGGTTGACAGCACAAGCCATGAGGGACGCAAGTAGCGTGCTTTATTTTTTCAAAAGACATCAACTCGAGTAACTTTTTGACTAAGGTAGGTTAATAGTAGGTAGAGCGCATTGGATGACTGAACTAAAATCAAGTCATAGTGATTTTATAAGAATATATTTTATAAAAATATATTAGTACATCTTATCTAGTTGTAATGATGACAAAAAACTAGGCGTGCGAATAAAATTACTATATACCCTAACCATAAAAGATTAAAAGGAATGTAATCATGGCTTATAAGCAAATCTCCGATCAAACCAGTGGCTTTTTTATTCCCTGCGTATCATTATTTGGACCTGGCTGTGTCAAAGAAGTGGGCTCAAAAGCCAAAGATC
>NZ_JADQBD010000213.1:0-510 GCF_017808115.1 Chryseobacterium sp. RR2-3-20
TGAATAAACAAATGTTTTCACACATCCCCACAGAAAAAATACAGAGAAGTCAAGTCGGGTGGTCTCAGAGGCCAGTTATGTGGTCTGTTTCTACCAATCCACCGATTTTGAAAGTTTAAATTTAAAAATTCTCGAACCATTTGATGGAAATGAGCTCCATCAAATTGAAGCCACATTGTTTTTCTTATTTGTAAAGGAGTATGTTCCAATAGAACCGGCAATTGATTCGTCAAAAAATCAAGAAATATCATTCCATTCAAACGTGCTGATCGTTAGCATTAACATCAAATTCGTCTTTTCAAAGACATTTATTAAAAATAGGTTTAATAGGTAACAGAATCAAAATTGAAAAAACGTATACCCAACTTACGCTACTGTGCTTGTATATAATAAAATTTTACTACTGTTTATATTTTGTTACTATGTTTGTTATTATGTTACCGAGAATGGGTCAAGCATAAAATGAAGCTTGTAGATATTCACAACTTCTTAGATTGTTCCTCTAACATA
>NZ_JADQBD010000214.1:0-506 GCF_017808115.1 Chryseobacterium sp. RR2-3-20
TATTTCAGTATTCGAGTACTCGGATATTTTTCACTATAGCGATCACAGCACTAGCTGAAAGCTACTCTTGCAGCGGTAGATGCTGTTAAAGATTCATGTGCTGTCTACTCGGATTGTCATAGTGTTGCTGTTTAAAGATTTGCATTCTGTGTTAAATAAGAATCCAAGTTATGTAACAACGTTACGAATTCGGGATGACTTCACAAGTGCAAAAAATGACTATGCCGACATAAAATTCTATTCTTACAAACCTCTTACTTCTATAGATGTAAAATGGTCATTTTCAGAATATAAAGCAGTTGTACCATCACTCCCTTAAACAACCAGTTAATTTATCGACACGACAAAACTAATAAAATACACTGAAAAATGTCTTTGGGTAAGTTCCTTTTGTTCACTTCCAGTTATACAGTGAAAAGCAAATACGGTGCTGACTTGCGAAAAATGTAATGATGGGTATCAAAGTTATTCTTATTCTGGATAAGAAAAGATATCGTTGTAATGCT
>NZ_JADQBD010000215.1:0-505 GCF_017808115.1 Chryseobacterium sp. RR2-3-20
CGACTGGAAGAACCTATTAAATAAAATTAAAGAACATTTTTTAGTTCAATCACATTTAACGTGTTGTTTTGATTCATGGAAAAGATATCTCACGGTTGATCTGAAATTATTAAATTAGAAATTTTTAAATCGTGATGCTGACTTCTGGCGGCAAGTTTTAGGAAGACTATTTAATATTACTTTAATGCCTCCAAGAAATATGTTAGCTTTCTGGGAACATCGTGAAGACTGTGCTTCGGAATCATCTTGTAGCTATAATGGAAATTTTCTAGCTGTAGTGGATTTGCCTTCAAAATATGATCAAATTTTAAAAGAAGTTTTAAGCAGGTCTAAAGGGACAGTAAAATATCTTTCGCCAATGATTCAAAATGAAATAATTTTTTTGTTAAGTGATGTATTAAGTAAATATATTTTAGAAAAAATAAAAGAAGCTCTTGTTTTTTCAGTCATAATGGACACAATTCAAGACATTTCTAGGCATGACCAACTAAGCATAGTAATAAGG
>NZ_JADQBD010000216.1:0-497 GCF_017808115.1 Chryseobacterium sp. RR2-3-20
TTTCTTAAACCAAGAATAGTTATTTAACAACGAAATATAATTTTTTGAAAGAGCACATAAAATAACTAAAGTTAAAAAAAATTAAATGGAAACCATATTTTTTTATTTGCTGATAGAAAAGAACATACTTTTAGCTTTCATTTTACGTATAATACATACCTATGTTTAGTTCTGTTGATCCAGTATTTTTTACTCTTACTCATAGAAAAATTACATTCATTTTAACAACATTTATTATTAGTTTTACATTATAATTAACTATTATTTATTTAATAAGAAACTTGTAAACGATTAGCAATAGATTTCATAAAAATTGTTCAAATTGCGTTCCTTCAGCTTCAATGCATTTTCGCACTCTGCGAATATTTTCTCTTATTGCCCCTTCTAACATGTGAGGAGTTACAGAGGCAAAAGCGTCTCAAATTTTTTGTTTCAGTTTCTCAATATTTCTTGATAGTGTAGCAAATACATGGCTTTTAATATACCCCCACAGGAAA
>NZ_JADQBD010000217.1:0-496 GCF_017808115.1 Chryseobacterium sp. RR2-3-20
TCCCTGTTCAACCAAGGGACCAGCCTTGTCCTAGCTTCCGGACAGCTTCTGCAACACAACACGCAAGTTGGTGAGAGGAGCTCGACAGGGCAAATGAAATTTTAAAACTCGCAAAAAAAATCTGGCAGTACACTAAATCTAACCTGAATATACACCTGAATTAATAATTTGCCATGTACTTGACATATGCAGATACCATTTTAACTCAAACAGCAAAAGTAAAGGCATTTGATGGCAATTCATTTGAGATCAGGTTAAGCAATTACGGGTGAATGAGGTTCAATTAAAATTTAGACGTGTACCCCCATTTATTATGAGCGATTTCGATTTTCTGGCAAAAAACAATACTTGTTTTATTCAATTTTTCGACCTGGTATTCTGTTTTCGAAAGATGTGACAATTAAAACAAGATAGGCATAATCTGGCCTATAAAAGCGAGATTGGAGATGATCCAGCCAATTAAGGCAAGACTGGGATATTATTCGACCAATTAAGG
>NZ_JADQBD010000218.1:0-494 GCF_017808115.1 Chryseobacterium sp. RR2-3-20
TTAAGTGCAAAATTTGTAAAAGTCAAGCACAATTTTTTATACTCAAATCGGTAAGTTTTTCATAAAATTTTTTTCTGGATTTAGGAAGATCAGCGCAAAGAATTTCAGATTTTAGTCAGTTTTAGAAGTTTAAATTCAAGTCAAAATTTTGATTTTTCAGACCGAAATTTCTTTTTGATACCCCGCTTCTAATATTGCGCACAACACTCAAATATCAGTAATTTATAAGTTTATGTTGATGAATAAAGGGTTTTTTAGTTACACTTTTTTGTTCAGTTCAACATAAGTCCAACATTCTAAAAAATATTTGAAAATTGGTAAATTCCCTGCTTTTCGAGTTGTGCTAATCTACTTATTTCTTGAAAATAATGCAAATGAATGCAATGATATGAATAGCTTGCTTTAGCAAAGCCATTAATTATTAGTAATTCATTCAGACATTCGCCATTAGGCAGAATGACATAAGCCAGATCTCTCAGCCAAAAGTCTGTGCG
>NZ_JADQBD010000219.1:0-493 GCF_017808115.1 Chryseobacterium sp. RR2-3-20
TTTCTCCAAATAATACATGTGCACCGCAACATAACAATTTCATTGACATAAAGTAAAGCATGTTAACGTGTCAAACTTTTCTACATTTTAAAATCCACGTTCTATATTTTACAACAATATTATAACTACTAAGAAAGACTTACAGAAGGCAATGCCAAAGTAAATGCTTACTTTACTTAAATAACGGAAAGGAACAGCAATTTCGAAAACTATAAGATGTGCTGTTCTTAGATTTACTATTAGTTTCGTTTTAACTGATTCATATAATGTGGCACAGTTTAAGTTTTCGTGAGTTAAAGAAAACTTAACTATTATCGTTCACAGTAACTCTCAACACTCGTATTTTTGTAAAATTGCTTATTAAGAAAAAATAATAAAAGTTAGAAATTAATTAGAATTAATTCCGTATGGCTCTTCACTTTTTTCTTTAAACTACAAAAGCTGAAGCAGACTTTGTATAAAATTCTAAAGGAAACAACTCCGTATCCAAACA
>NZ_JADQBD010000021.1:0-42190 GCF_017808115.1 Chryseobacterium sp. RR2-3-20
ACCTACTTAACTTCCGTTTTTCGGTGCCGCAAAGATAGATATTCATACAAACACAAAACAAATTAATTTAACATAAAATTTACCCTCACGTAACATTAAACCCATAACAGCATGGATATCAGTGGATTTTTTTTAAGCTTTTGTTTAATTTTTTATTCTAAAGCTAGAAATAACATTACCGTTTGCATACATAAACGCCCCACAAATAAAGGTAATCAAATAAAAATACCTCCGAATGGAGGTAGATTTAAGGAGAGAAAAACTTCTTTATAAACAATCGATATGTATAGTATCCTAATAAGCAACCTGCAACATCTGCAACAATATCCAGAGCTTCCATAGATCGCCCAAGTTTCATTTCTTCTTGTAAAATCTCTGTTAGAAAGGCGTAAATAAGAATAATCTGAAAAAAATAAGAAAATTTTAATCTAGGAAATGATGCAATAAGGCAGAAACCTAATGCAGCGAAGATACTTACATGCAATACTTTGTCTATTCCCGAAAACATAAACCAAAATTCATGATTTTCTTCCCCAGGACGTAAAAGCATATATGTAAGAAATGCCCAATAAATGGGCAATATCTTTTTAAATATGTTTGAAATTTTATCCAATTAATGCTTGGTATTCTTCTGCAGAAAGCAATTCTGAATGATCTGCATCTTCAGCAATTTCAAGCTTAATAATCCAGCCTTCTCCATACGGATCAGAATTTAAAAGTTCCGGCTGATCTTCTAAAGCAGAATTAAATTCGGTTACTTTCCCAGAGATAGGCAAGAAAAGGTCTGATACAGTTTTAACAGCCTCAACGCTTCCAAAAACATCTCCTCCACTTATTTCGTCATCCACGGTATCAACATCTACATAAACGATATCTCCTAATTCTCCTTGTGCAAAATCTGTAATCCCGATAGTGGCAGTGTTTCCTTCTATCTTAATCCACTCATGATCTTTAGTGTACTTTAATTCTGACGGTGTATTCATTTTTAATTTTTTAATGATGACAAATTTATTCAAAATTGATATACACTCAAAGAAAATTTTAAACAAGTTTTAATCATTGCTAAATACGATTTCAATCCGGGCATTCATTTAATTTTCTTCATTTAAATTTAAAAAGCTATTTTTGAAAAAATTCAAAAAAAATTATGAAAACTAAACACCCTAAAGGTTTACCCTATCTGTTTTTCACAGAAATGTGGGAACGTTTCGGATATTATCTGATCCTCGGAATTTTTGTGCTTTATATGATTGACAGCGAGAAAGGCGGATTGGCGTTTGATGATAAAAATGCGGACGACATCTTCGGAACTTTTATCGCATTAACCTATCTAACTCCTTTTTTGGGCGGATTTTTAGCGGATAGAGTTTTAGGATATATCAAAGCAATATATATTGGAGGCTTTTTGATGGGCTTAGGCTATTTAGGAATTGGTTTATTTAAAGAATTACCACTCTTTTATGGTTCATTAGCTTTAATTATTATAGGAAATGGGTTCTTTAAGCCTAGTATTTCTACACTTTTGGGAAATCTTTACAACGAAGAACCTTACAAAGCAAACAAAGATGCCGGATACAATATTTTCTATATGGGAATTAACATTGGAGCTTTTGTATGCAATATTATTGCTGCATTTATGCGTAATAAATATGGATGGGGCCCTGCGTTTATGACTGCCGGAGTAGGAATGTTCGTAGGTTTGTTGATTTTTACAATTGGGAAAAAACATATTATACAGGCAAATATTTTAAAACCTGCACAAGAAGGAGATACCAAAATTTCTGATATCTTGGTAAAAGTATTTTTACCCGCTATTATTTTCGGACTAATAGGATGGTTCATTCCGAAAAATATTTTTGGAAGCGACAGCACAGATGCTTTTATTTTCGCCTGTATTCCGGTTATATACTTTTATGTAATGCTCTACGTAAAGGCAAATGCCGAAGACAAAAAACCTATCGGTGCTCTTCTAGCCATTTTTGCAGTAAGTTTAATGTTTTGGGCTGTTTTTAAACAAAACGGAACCGCATTAACCCGCTGGGCAAACTATTATACAGACAGAACAGTTCCCAAAGCGATAGAAAAGCCTTTAGAAGCAATTTATTTGGTTGACAAAAAAGATTACCAAAACAAAGAAGTTTCCGTTTACGATCACCAATATCAGGTGAAAAAAGATTCAAATGGTAAAGCCTTGAAAGAACAAGGAAAAGATATTTATTTTAGAAATGTTTCTGCAGCCGACAAAGCAAAATTAGAAGCAAATCCTTCGCAAACAGTTCATCTTTACAATACGGAATTATTCCAATCCATCAACCCGGGTTGGGTGATTCTTCTAACGCCGGTTGTTGTTGCTTTTTTTATGATGCTTAGAAGAAAAGGCAAAGAACCAAGCACTCCATCAAAAATTGTATTGGGATTATTCATTTCTGCGTTATCTTGTCTAGTAATGGTGGGAGCTGTGTATGCAGGACAAAATGGTTTCATAAAAGTTTCAGCTTTATGGCTTGTAGCCGCTTACGGAGTAATAACTGTAGGAGAACTTTGTCTTTCGCCAATGGGATTGTCTTTGGTTTCTAAACTTTCTCCTCCAAGAATTACCGCTTTAATGATGGGAGGATTTTTTCTTTCTACTTCAATCGGAAACAAACTTTCCGGAGTTTTAGCCAGCTTTTGGTATGATTATGATAACAAAGCTAATTTCTTTATCGTGAATTTTGGCTTGTTACTTCTGGCAACTTTACTTGGTCTTTCGATTCTGAAACGTCTCAATAAAATAATGAAGGATAGAGGAATAAATTAAATTTTTGAAATCCGAAAACAGTAAGCCGTAGATTATTCTGCGGCTTTTTTTATTTAAAATTAAATTAAAACTTGCCAAAAACCTAAAAAAAACTATATTTGCTAGTCTTAACAAAAATTTAACAAGTATATATGGATACAGTAGTTCAGTCGAAGACCAAACACCCAAAGGGATTGTGGGTACTTTTCGGAACGGAAATGTGGGAGCGTTTCAATTTTTATGGAATGAGAGCAATCTTAACTCTGTTTATGGTAAATGCTTTGCGTTTAGGAGAATCAAATGCATCAATTATTTATGGTGGTTTTTTGGCTCTATGCTATTTAACACCACTTTTAGGAGGTTTTATTGCAGATAAATTCTTGGGAAACAGGTACTGCATTCTTTTAGGAGGTACATTGATGGCAGTTGGTCAGTTTTTACTTTTCTACAGTGCTACAATATTTGATACCGGATTAGAAACTTCAAAAATAGCATTCTGGTTAGGTTTGCTGGTTATTATTTTTGGTAACGGATTCTTCAAACCTAATATTTCTTCCATGGTGGGTAGCCTTTACCCTGCTCAAGAAAAATCAAAATTAGATTCGGCTTTTACCATTTTCTATATGGGAATTAATATTGGAGCTTTATTAAGCCAATATTTTGTACCGATTATTGCAGATGTTGTGGTAGATGGGCAAAGAGATATTTTTGTTTTTAAATGGGGATATTTAGCTGCTGGTATTGCGATGGTTTTGGGAACTCTAATATTTCTATTCTTAAAAGATAAATATGTAGTTGACCCTGAAGGTAAACCTATTGGTGGATTACCTTCAAAATCAAGAAACAAAGAAGAAGAGGGAGAAAAAGCAAAATTCTCTTCAGCATCTTTAGGTATTACAGTAGGCCTATTTGTAGTTCTTTTCTTTGTTTTCAGGTACCTACATGTAAATGAAGTTTTCTTCAGTAAATTTGAAATCGGAAGTCTGGTTAAAGGTATAATTTATCCAATCATTTATGCTTCAGGCATTTCATTAGCTATTCTTATCTTATTGGATAAAGCTTTGACGAAAATAGAAATCCAAAGAATTTTAGTAATTTATATTGTATCATTCTTTATTATTTTCTTTTGGGCAGCTTTTGAACAGGCTGGTTCTTCTTTAACCTTTATTGCTGACAATCAAACAGACAGAACATTCTTATTCGGTTGGAAAATGCCTGCTTCTATGGTTCAAATTTTCAACGGATTATTTGTGGTAATTCTAGCTGTACCTTTCAGTCTTCTCTGGGATAAACTAAGAGCAAAAGGAAAAGAACCGGTTTCTCCACTGAAACAAGCTATGGGATTAGCTCTGATTGCTTTATCATATTTCATCATTGCTTACAATGTTAAAGATTTAGGAAACAGCGGTCTTCTAGCAATTAAATGGTTAGTGTTACTATATTTTATTCAAACTTGTGGAGAGCTTTGTCTTTCTCCAATTGGGCTTTCTTTGGTAGGAAAGCTATCGCCAAAAAGATTTGCTTCATTGTTGTACGGTGTATTCTTTATTTCGAATGCTGCAGGCTATGCGTTAGCAGGAACTTTAGGTTCTATTTTGCCTGCAACTGGAGATAAATTTATAGCTTCCGAAAAGCAGGGTATCGATCTTCAAGCAGTTTTAGATAAAAAATATGACGTTTCAGGAAAAGAATTGTTTATCTTAGCACAATATGACCTTGCGAAGATTGATAAAGAAAAACTCGACAAAACCGGAATCAAGCTAAATGAAGCTATTGAAAAAAATAATAAAACAATAAACAAGATCAAGAAAGCAGATAAAAAAGCAGAAGTCAAGCCTGAACAATTGACTTATCTTTCTGAACCAGAATTATCAAAGCTTAAATCAGACAATATTATTACAGTAGAATATAACAGATTTGCAGGATTTACAATTCACAATCTATTTGAATTCTTCATGGTATTCGTAGTTCTTTGTGGAATTGCAGCAGTAATTCTTGCATTAATTTCACCAATTTTAAAGAAAATGATGCACGGAGTAAAATAAACTATTTTTAAAATATTAATTAAACCTCTGATTTTTTCAGAGGTTTTTTTATAAATTCGTTTGGCAATAATTTTTACTTATCTATAATAAGAAATTATTGTTTTTTTCATTTATAAACAATCACTTATGAGTCTTAGCCTAGAAGAAATACAAAATTTTAAAGGAAAATATCCTAAACAACTTTGGACACTTTTTACCGTAGAAATGTGGGAGCGTTTCTGCTTCTACGGGATGCGGGGGGTACTAACATACTTTATGGTAGACCAGCTATTATTAAAAGATGGGGTAGCAAATCTGCAATATGGTGCCATTCAGGCTTTTGTATATGCATTTACTTTTATTGGTGGAATTTTCGCAGATAAAATTTTAGGATTTAGAAAATCTCTTTTCTTTGGCGGAATCGTGATGGTAATCGGTAATTTACTGATTGCTTTTTCTCCAAAAGAACTTTTTTATATTGGAATTGCATTTTCAATCATCGGAACTGGATTTTTTAAACCTAACGTGTCTTCGATGGTTGGAGAACTCTATGATGAAAAAGACCCGAGAAGAGACGCCGGATACGGGATGTTCTATGCCGGAATTAATATTGGAGGACTTTTAGGAGGTGCTTTATGTATTTATTTAGGAAAATATCATTCTTGGACTTTATGTTTTCTTGCAGCTGCTTTGGTGATGGTTATTGGTTTATTAACTTTCCTTTTTACCAAAAAAAATCTGGGACCTATCGGAAACTCTCCCCTGCTCAATCTGGAACCATCAAAAAGAAGAATGCGGGAAATTGCTGTGTATGTACTTTCCATATTAAGTATTCCTTTAATCTTCATTATGGTGAAAAATACCGATTATACAGACTATTTTATGTACACTATCGGAATTATTGCAGTAGGTTATTTTGTTTATGAATTAATCAGACTGGAGATTTCAAATCTTCAGAAAAAATTAATTGCTGCTTTTGCATTTATATTTTTCTATTTTCTTTTTAATGCCATTTACGAGCAAAGTGGCGGCTCACTTTCTTTATTTGCCAAAGATAATTTGGATCATAATTTATTAGGATTCAATATGGATCCTAACGTTGTGAATAATAGTTCGAACACTTTATTTGTTATCATTTTAAGCCCCATCATCGGTTTATTGTGGCTTTGGTTGGCAAAGAAAAAACTGGAACCGAACACTTTAATTAAATTTGGGATAGGATTTTTATTTCTTTCCGCTTCATTTTATATCTTTTATTACACAAAATTTTTCGCCAATGCAGAAGGGATCACTTCTTTGAATGTTTTTGCCTTTGCTTACTTCATCACTACCATTGGTGAACTTTGTCTGGGACCTATTGGTATGTCGATTATCACAAAACTATCTCCAAAAAGACTATTCGGAATGATGATGGGTTTATGGTTTTTGGCAAGTGCATTCGGTCAGCTTGCTGCAGGAAAACTGGGTGCAGAAATTTCAGAATCTAATACAGGAAAAGACTTAGTTTCTAAATTGCAGTCTTACACGGACGGATATTACCAATTGGCTATATATGCACTAATTGCCGGAGTGGTATTAATTTTGATATCTCCATTCATCAAAAAATTAATGCAGGAAGTAAAATAATACTTTCGGCATATTATAAATTTCTAGTATGAAAAGATCAATAAGTTTTATTTTCCTTTTTTTGATTACTCTGAATTTTGCTCAGGTAAAATGGATGACTATTGAAGAAGCTTTGGAAGCTCAAAAAACACAGCCTAAAAAAATACTTATTGATTTTTATGCAGATTGGTGCGGTCCCTGCAAAATAATGGATAAAAAAACCTACGGACACACTACCATTTCAGAATTTTTGAATGAAAACTATTACCCTGTAAAATTTAATGCTGAAGAGAAAAAGACGATAGAAATTTTCGGGAGAAAATTTTCAAATGAAAATTCTACACAGAAAAGAGGACGAAATTCTCTACACCAATTTACACAGTTTATGAACGTTAATGCAGTTCCAAGCACAGTTTTTTTGGATGAGCAAGGCAAACCGATTACAATTCTGCAGGGTGAATTGTCTGCGAAAGAGCTGGAGCCTTATCTTTCGTTTATTTCCGGGGATTTATACAAAAAAATTAAAACCCGTGAAGACTGGGAAGACTATCAGAAAAAATTCAAATCAAAAATAAAAGATTAATGCATTGCGAAAATGTAGAATTAAGACTTTCAAAATTTTGGAAGTCTTTTTTATTTTACCGAAATTCGAAACTTTATTTTCATATTAAATCCGCATCAGGAATTTTAAATAAATGACTTTAGAAACTCCCATAGAATTTGTAAAAGGAATCGGTTCCGAACGTGCCAAACTCATCAAAAATGTGTTGGGGATTTCTACTGTGGAAGGTTTTCTTAATTTTTATCCTATACGATATCTGGATAAAAGCAAGGTTTTTACCGTTTCTGGTCTTCAGGAAACCAGCATTGAAGTTCAGCTGAAAGGAAAAATAACTTCTGTTCAGGAAATTCAGAACGGAAAAATAAAAAGATTGACGGCAAAATTTAATGATTCTACCGGAACGATGGATTTGGTATGGTTTCAGTACTCAAAATGGCTGAAAGAACAGATTCCTATCAACCGTGAAGTCTATATTTTCGGGAAAATCAATGTTTTTAATCATCAGTTTTCTATGCCTCATCCTGAAATTGAAGCTGAAGAAAATAAAGAAGCAGAAACAAGGCTCAAACCCATTTATCCAAGCTCGGAAAAGCTCAGCAAAAGAGGTTTAAACCAAAAATTCTTTCAGAATGTTTTAAGGAATATCTGCAAAGAAATCCCTGGTTTAATTCAGGAAAATCTGCCGGAATCTCTTATTCGTCATTATCAGTTTTTATCCAGACAACACACCTTTCTGAATATTCATTTCCCAAAAGATCAGCAACATTTTGAAAGGGCAGATTATCGGTTAAGATTTGAAGAATCCTTTTTTTTCCAATTGGGTTATGCTTTAAAAAAGCTTCATCATAAAACACAGTCCGTAGGAAATCCTTTCCCCATTGTAGGAGATTATTTTACCGGATTTTACGAAAATCATCTTCCTTTTGATTTAACAAATGCCCAAAAAAGAGTTTTAAAGGAGATAAGAATGGATATGAAAAAGCCCATCCAGATGAACCGACTTTTGCAGGGCGATGTAGGTTCGGGAAAAACGATGGTGGCTTTATTAACGATGCTTATTGCTTTAGACAACGGCTTTCAAAGCTGTTTAATGGCTCCTACAGAAATTCTCGCCCAACAGCATTACAACGGCATTAAAGATTTACTGAAAGATACCGAAATAAAAGTAAGTCTTCTAACCGGATCTGTAAAAGCTTCCGCAAGAAAAACGATTCATGAGGAGCTGGAAAATGGCGAACTTTCTATTTTAGTGGGAACTCATGCTATTTTGGAAGATAAGGTGAAATTTAAAAACCTAGGTTTGGCAATTATTGATGAGCAACACCGTTTCGGCGTTGCACAAAGAGCTAAACTTTGGGCAAAAAATAAAATTCCGCCCCATATTCTGGTGATGACGGCAACCCCTATTCCGAGAACTTTGGCGATGAGCTTTTATTCTGACCTTGATGTTTCTGTGATAGACGAAATGCCCGTTGGAAGAAAACCCATTATCACCGCCCACAGAAGAGAAAAAGACCGGGCTTATGTGTATAATTTCTGCCATGAAGAAATAAGAAAAGGACGACAAATTTATTTCGTTTATCCTTTAATTGAAGAATCTGAAACTTTAGATTACAAAAACCTGATGGAAGGTCTGGAACATGTCATGGATAATTTTTCTAATTACAGCGTTACCATGCTTCACGGGAAAATGAAACCGGATGAAAAGGATGCTGCAATGAATTATTTTGCTTCGGGAAAATCGCAGATTATGGTGGCAACAACGGTAATTGAAGTGGGTGTAAATGTTCCGAACGCCTCGGTGATGGTTATTGAAAGTGCTGAAAGATTCGGGCTTTCTCAGCTTCATCAACTTCGTGGAAGAGTGGGAAGAGGCGCCGAACAGAGCTATTGTATCCTCATGACTTCCGATAAATTATCAAGCGACAGCCGAACAAGAATTAAAACTATGATAGAAACCAACGACGGTTTTAAAATTTCTGAAGTTGATATGCAGCTTCGTGGTCCGGGAGATATTTTGGGAACTCAGCAAAGCGGTGTCGTAGATTTTAAAAGACTGGATTTAGTCAATGATGCCGCAATCATTAAAAACACCAAAGGTTTGGTTGAAAAAATTCTGGAAGCCGATCCGCATTTATCAAGACCAGACAATCAGATTATTAAAAATTATTATTTACAGAATTATAAAGGGAACAATAAGTGGAGTAAGATTTCGTGATTATTCTGGCAAACACAATGTTGCTGTCATTCCGCAGGAATCTGGACGAACATTGTAGAGATGCTTACAGCATGACAAATCACGGCTTATTTTAAACAAATTTCTCCATCAGAAAATCATCCATCACATAGCTGTTTCCAATATCAAAAACACCTTCTCCGTAAACCTGATAACCTTGCGATTCGTAAAATTTTAATGCTGAATTATACTTATTTACATTTAAAATAATTCTGTTATCTCCGTTTTCTTTTACTTTTTCAGTTAAAAATTCAAGTGTTTTTTTGCCTAAACCTTTACCTTTACTCTCGGGAACAAGATAGATACGGTGGAGTTTTGTGGTATTTTCTTCGTAATGATCTTCAAACCCTATAAAACCGGCATCATTCAAATCATCATCAATAACTAAAAAATAATGATAATTGGGATGTTGAAAATGGCTCAGTAATTCTTGTTCAGAATACATTTCATTAAGCATATAATCCAGCTGACTGGCTGAAATGATTTCCGAATACGTACTTTCCCAGGATCTTCTTGCCAAATCCTGAATTTTCTCAATATCCTGTTATGTTGCTTTGATTAGTTTCATATTTGATTAATTTTTCAGAGGATAAAGACTAAAAAAGTGAAAAGCATTATACTCTTCACTTTAATTTTATTGATGAAATGATTTTTTAAATCTTTGCCATTTCATTTTTAATTTTTGCATAAAGTCCTTCTGAAGCCGGAACTAAAGGAAGTCTCAGGTAATTTTTAATGAGTCCTTTTTCAGCCAAAACAACTTTCACACCGCAAGGATTTCCTTCAGCGAAAATAAGTCGGGTAATTTCTACCAATTTGTTATGAATTTCATAAGCTTCGTCCACTTTTTTATCTAAAGCCAATTGAACCATTGTAGAAAATTCTTTAGGGTACGCCTGCCCGATCACAGAAATAACCCCAGCTCCACCCGCTAAAGTTACGGGAAGTGTAAATTCATCATCTCCGGAAACCAGATTGAAGCCTTCAGGCTTTTTTCTCAGAATATCAAAATACTGAAGAATATTCGGTGCCGCTTCTTTAATCAGGAATAAATTAGGGAATTCATTTGCAAGACGTAAAGTGGTTTCTGCTTCCAAATTCTGTCCGGTTCTTGACGGAACGTTATAAATGATAATATTTTTTCCTGTAGAAGCCAATGCCTTATAATGCTGATAAAGCCCTTCCTGATTTGGTTTGTTGTAGTATGGGGAAACCGACAATACCGCCGTAAAATCTGAAAGATCCGTCTCTTCGATCTGTTTTTTAACTTCAAGCGTATTATTTCCGCCAATTCCTAAAACCAGCGGAAGACGTTTACTATTAATCTTAATGATATGATCTGTTACCTGCTTTTTCTCCTCTGCCGAAAGCGTTGCCGCCTCTGCTGTAGTTCCCAAAACAACCAAATAGTTGGTTCCGTTATCGATATTGTACTCCACAAGTTTGGTTAAACTGTCGAAATCAACCGATAAATCTTCATTAAAGGGTGTTACCAAAGCAACACCTACACCTTTTAAAATGCTCATCTGTTAAAAAATTATTATTGCCAAATTTAAACATTTCAGCTAAGAATTTATAATAATTAATGAGGTTTTATTCTACATATAATTATATTTGCATATACTAAAAGACATTATGCAGAATAAACTTTTGTTGCTTGGGATTGCGTTGGTTTCACTTACAGCATGCAAAACGACCTCGTCGCAGCTGGTTCATGTGGAAACTCAAAAAAACATTTCCATTAATAATGAGCTGAAGAGCGATGAAGAACTTGCCAAATTTATAGAGCCCTACACCCTGAAGCTCAATAAAGAGATGAACCAAAAAATCTCTCATACACAGGTTGATCTCACTAAGGAAGGCGATAATAGCAATTTGGGAAATCTTCTGGCTGATTACACTTTCGACGGAGCTGATAAATGGGCAAAAACCAATCTCGGACGTACTATAGATGCCGCTCTCATCAACATTGGAGGGATCCGTACCACGATTGGGAAAGGAGATATTCTTCTGAAAAATGTTTATGAAGTAATGCCTTTTGAAAATGAGGTAATCATTGTTAAATTTAAAGGTTCAGATTTAATGGGGCTTTTTGAGTATTATGCCAAATACCAAAAGAATAATCCTGTTTCGCATTTATATATAGAAACAAACCAAGGATCGGTTTCTAAAGCTTTGATTAATGGAAAAACGATAAATCCGTATCAGGACTATTATGTTGCAACTTCAGACTATTTGGCTTTGGGAGGCGATAATATGAAGTTTTTCAGCAAAGGAGAAATGATCCCTACAGGAATAAAACTGAGAGATTTGTTTATTGAATATTTCAAAAACAATACAGACATCAATCCTAACGAAGAGATTCGTTTACACTTTATTGATAAAAAATAATGAACAGAAAAAGTTTTTTAAAAACAATAGCAGGTGGATCTTTGGCAATGTCTTTAGCTCCTAATTTGATGATGGCAGAAGAATTGAGTTTAAATTCTTTTAAATTAGCAACAAAGCTTACCATTCTTCATACCAACGACCAGCACAGCAGAATAGAGCCATTTGACTCCAGCTACACCAAAAACCCTAATCAGGGCGGGTTTGCAAGAAGAGCAAGTTTAATACAAAAGATTCGTAACGAAGAAAATAATGTACTTCTTTTAGATTCCGGTGATATTTTCCAGGGAACACCTTATTTCAATTTTTTTGGCGGAGAGCTTGAGTTTAAACTGATGTCTATGATGAAATACGATGCTTCCACGATGGGGAATCATGATTTCGACAATGGTTTGGACGGATTTCTAAAGGTTTTACTCAATGCTAAATTTCCTTTCATCTGTTCTAATTATGATTTTAAAAATACAATATTAGACGGAAAAACATCCCAATATCAAATTTTCGATAAAAATGGGATTAAAGTAGGAATTTTTGGGGTGGGAATTCAGCTTGAAGGTCTTGTAGGCAAAAAACAGTACGGCGAAACCATCTGGAATAACCCTATTGATGTTGCACAACATTATTCTAACTTTCTGAAGAATGAAAAAAAATGTGATTTGGTAATTTGCCTTTCCCACATAGGTTATGATTACGAAGATGAGCCACAAAAACTAAGTGATAAAATTTTAGCTTCCCAAACAGAGAATATTGATTTAATTCTTGGAGGGCATACCCATACTTTCTTGCCTGAACCTCAGAATTTCAAAAACAGACAAGGCAAAAATGTTTTGGTAAACCAGGTGGGTTGGGCTGGTCTGCTTTTGGGCAGAATAGATTTCTTTTTCGATCATCATAAAAACGTAAAACAGATTTCCTGGAATAATCAGGCAATCGACAGCAGTATAATCGCTTAATATGAAAAAACTTTTAATTTCTCTAGGTATTTTTGCAACATTGCAGTTTGCAGATGCTCAAAATATTACGTCTAAAAAGTGGGCAGATCATTTTTCCTATAATAATGTTCTTGCTATGAAGGAAGACAATGGCAAAATTATCGCTGCTACAGAAAACGGAATTTTTTATTATACCATCGCCACAGGAGAAATTACAAAACTTTCTAAAGCCAACGGTCTCCATGAAGTAAAAATTTCTGCTTTCGATTATAATCCACAGACCAAAATCGGATTGGTAGGTTACCAAAATGGCTCTCTGGATGTTATTACTCCACAAGGAATAACTCTTGTGGTAGATATTCCTATCGCAACAGGATATAACGGAAGCAAAAAAATTAATCATATTTCTATTACAGGAGATAAAGCTGTTGTTTCTGTAGGATATGGTTTGTCTATATTTGATCTGAAGAAAAAAGAATTCGGAGATTCTACATTTTTTGTTTCTACAGGCGGTGTTTATTTAGCCAGTAATGAAGCAACAATTAAAGACAATAAAGTTTTTTCAGTTACCAATGATGGCTTCAAAAGCCACGAAATGAATACTACATTCCCTGTATATTCTACTTGGACAACAGAATTCCCAGGTTCTTACAAACATATAGATTCTGAATCTGCAATCGCTTTTTCTTCTGGCAATACTGCCTATATCTACAATAATGGAGTTGCAACACCTGTTTCTCAATCTTTCGGAAACATTTCGGATCTGGTAGTAAATTCAGACAATATTGTAATAACAGATGGAGCAAGAATTTACACCTACAATACTTCGGGAACCAATACAGGAAATTTTGCTTTGGGCGAAACCTGTAATACGGCAACAAGAATTGGATCTAAAATCTATGGTGGAACTGTACTTTCCGGAATTAAAACTGAGGACGAAGTAACGTATAAACCCGATGGTCCATACTTTAATTATGCTTATAAAATTAGATTATTCAACGATAACCAAATTTTAGTTTCTACGGGAATTAGGGCTAATGGATATAATGATCCTCAAATAAATCCAAAAAATCCCGGATTTTATTATTTTACAGGAACAGAATGGTTATACCCTTCTATTTTTAAAGGAAGTTCTACCGTATTTAATGTAATCGATGCTTTCCCGGATCCTGCCAATACTGCAGATGTTTTCTTCAGTAATTATAATTACGCCGCAGGATACGGAATTTACAAAATGAAATATAATTCTGGTTCCAAAGATTTTGATTTTGTAAAATTATATGATTTAGCAGCCGTAGACCCTTATATGAACCGACCGGTAGGCTTTACATCGGACGAGCAAAACAATATATTTACTACCGTTTCATTTTATAACGGAACTTCAGGTTCAATCGGTTTTTACGAAAGAACTACAGATAAATTTGTCCTAAAAGATCTCAGTACAAGTGCTGCACTTCAATATCCCATTTACAGCAAAGATTTATTATGGATTCCGATTCCCAGAACCATAAATTTTGTCGTTTATGATACAAAAAAGACTGCTAATATTTCGGATGATACACAATATTTACTCGACCAGAATAACGGACTTGCAGGCGAAACCATATCTTTTGCCATGGATAAGTCGGGAGATGGCTGGTTCGGAATGCAAAATGGACTGAGAATTCTTCCTAATGCTGCAACAGCCGTTAAAAGCAACCCCACTCTCCAACCCATTGTGATTGAACAGGGAGGTTTAGCGGAAGAACTTTTCCGAGATTCGCCTATTCTCCAGATTGAAGTAGATGGTGGAAACCAAAAATGGGTATCGGTAGAAGATGGTGGTGTATATTATCTTTCTGCTAATGGAGAAAAAATTATTAAACATTTTAATAAAACCAACTCTCCGCTCCCAACCAATATGGTTACAGACATTAAAATTGATAAAAAAACAGGAAAGGTGTACTTTGTTACTTTCGACGGAATTGTTACGTATCAGGGTGATGTAAGTGATGTAACTTCAGATTTTGGAAATGTTTTGGTATATCCTAATCCAGTAGTGCAGTCGCAGTTCAAAGGAAATGTAACTATTAAAGGTTTGGCAGAAAAAACCAATATCCGAATTACAGATGCAGCAGGGAATTTAGTTCACTCCGCAGTTGCCCGAAATGGATATTATGAATGGAACCTTAACAACCAAAGAGGAACCAGAGTAGCTTCAGGAATTTATTTCGTACTTATGACTAATGAAGATGGTTCAGACAAAGCTACCGCTAAAATTGCAGTAGTGAATTAAATGATTTCTCAGAACGGATTTTTGTTGTCTTTCATTAAGTATGGTGAAAATGATGCAATCCTGCATTGCTTCACCGAAGATGAAGGTTTTCAAACTTATTTCCTGAAAGGAATTTATACAAAAAAAAATAAAAAGAAAGCTTTTTTACTCCCGCTCAATAATTTAAATATTACTGTAGGAAGTAATAAAAATACAGCCATAAAAACAATTTCTAAATTTGAAATTGCACAGCTTAGCGATATTTATACGGACATAAAAGCAAATGCCGTAATTTTTTTTGTTGCAGATTTTCTGAATCATATTTTAAGAAATGAAGACAAAAACATATCTTTTTTTCGGGAAATGGAAGTATTGATAAAACAATTGGAAAGCAAAAACTATAGCTCTCATTTTGTTTTTTTACTCATTATTTTGAGAATTCAGGGTGTTGCGCCGCTTTTAGGTGAAGGAAATTTTCTGGATCCCGAAACCGGAACATTTTCTCACATAGAAACGCATCATTTCTTTAACGACCAAACCTCTTTAATCTGGAAAACCATTCTTACCGAAACCAATCCTTACGAAATAAAAATTGCTCAATCTCAAAGAAAAAACTTTTTAGACAGCGTATTGATCTACTATCACTATCATGTTACCGATTTCAGAACACCTGATTCTTTAGAAGTGCTGCAGCAAATTTTCGAGTAATTATCCATTATCTTGAAAGCTTTCAAGAGTCGTCATTCCACCATCAATAAAAATACTTGCTCCTGAAATATAATCGGCTAAATCACTTGCTAAAAATGCAGCCAGATTCCCAACTTCTTCCGGCTGTGTCCTATTCTATTATAAGGAATAAGCTTCAGTAATTGGTTTAAAGCTTCGGGAGTTTCCCACGCTTCTTTATTAATAGGAGTCTGTATAGCTCCCGGACAAATAGAATTCACTCTAATTTTATCAGAACCATGCTCCTGAGCCAATGTTTGCATCAACATTTTCAGAGCTCCTTTACTTGCTGCATAATTTGCTCGTCCCGACCAAGGAATTATTTCGTGTACCGAACTGATATGAATTATTTTTCCACAGGCTACAGATCGGGCTTTATCTATTCCTCTACGGAGAAATTCTTTAATGGCTTCTCTGGAACATAAAAACTGCCCTCGAAGGTTAACTCCCATTACCTCATCCCAATCTTCTACTGTCATTTCAATAAATTTTGAATCTTTTTGAATTCCAGCATTATTCACCAAAATATCGACAGTTCCATATCCTGAAATCACTTTCTGAAACATCACTACCACCTCATCTTCTTTAGAAACATCACATTTGCAAACCATTCCGTTTCCACCTGCTCTTTGTATTTCATTTAAAACTTCCAAAGCTTCTTCCGCAGAATTTTCAGAAGAATGATTGATAACTACCGTTGCTCCTGCTGAAGCTAAAGACTTGGCAATTCCTGCACCTATACCGCTCGACGAACCCGTTACAATAGCTATTTGATTTTTTAATGAAATTTCCATAATAATAATTTAAATGATATTTAAAATCTTGAAAGTTTCACGCCAAACTGCTCCATTTGCAATATCATCCATTTCTAAATATCTCTTTTTGAACAAATTTTGAATCAAAAATGAATTAGATGGAACGCATTTTCAGAATTACTCAGTTTATTCAGAAATTTTTATTCTGTAAACATCTGTAGAATTTCTTTTAATAGATTTAACGAAAAAACCACCTTCTTCAGAGATTTCTTCCTTAAAATCAAAAACTGTACAGTCTTTAGGCAAACCCGAAAAAACAAGAGTAAACCAAAAATCTTTCATAAAAGGAATGGGAGTCCAATAAGGATATATACTGATATTTTCAGCATATATTAATTTGCTCTTATGAGAAGAATTCTGATCGATTAAAACAGTGGTATTCCAAATCCTGATAAGGTTTCCAAGAAATGGAGATGCTGGAAAACAACAGTGCACAATTACTTGTTTTTCCTCTTCAATTTTAGGCTGAAGAGATTCTAAAATTTCTTTTGCAATTATAGGTTTAGTAATGACCTCCATAATAGTAAAAAAATGGGCAATACATGATTCTAAAAATTTAAAATAATGTACAAGTTATTGTAAATATTAATGTTTAAGCTCAAGCATTTCTTTACTATGTGCTCTTACCTTTTTCGTTAACTCAGGATTTTCTGATAATTTTTGTCCATAAGACGGGATCATTTCCAGCAGTTTATCTTTCCATTCTCCTTGAAGTTTTTCAGGGAAGCATTTTTCAAGAACATTCAGCATTGCAAATACCGCCGTAGAAGCTCCAGGAGACGCTCCAAGTAAAGATGCAATAGTTCCTTTTTCGTTTACAACGACTTCAGTTCCGAATTCTAGTTTTCCTCCTAATTTATCGTCTTTTTTAATGATCTGCACTCGTTGCCCTGCCACTTTCAATTCCCAATCTTCTTCTTTAGCATCTTTTACAAATTCTCTTAAATGCTGCATTCTCTGAGCTTTACTCATGGCAACCTGCTGAATAAGATATTTTGTAAGAGGTAAATTATGCCACCAAGCTCCAAATAATGAACGGATATTTTTAGTGTTGACACTTTCCGGTAAATCGAGATAACTTCCTTCTTTCAGAAATTTTGTTGAAAAACCTGCAAAAGGACCGAAAAGAAGAGCTTTTTTACCATCAATAATTCTTAAATCTAAGTGAGGAACAGACATTGGCGGTGCATCTACAGTTGCCTGAGTATACACTTTTGCCTGATGTTGTTCCACCAAATCCTGATTATGAGTTACCAACCATTGTCCAGAAACCGGAAACCCTCCATATCCTGCACTCTCTTTAATATCCGAACTTTCGAGTAACGGCAATGCATATCCACCGGCTCCGATAAATACAAAATCGGCAGTCACTTCCTGTTTATGTCTGTTGATGCGGTCTTTCACTTTCATTTCCCAAGTACCATCTTCACGAGGATTGATATCTTTTACCTCATGATAAAGAAAAACCTCCACCTTAGAATCTTCCAGTAAATGTTTTGCCATTTTTCTTGTAAGACTTCCAAAATTCACATCGGTTCCCAAATCCATTTTTGTAGCAGCTAAAACCTCAGATTGATTTCTTTTGCTCATTACCAATGGTATCCATTTTCTCAGTTTTTCGTGATCGGTAGAAAATTCCATATCAGAAAACAAAGGAGATTCTTTCAAAGCATTATATCTTTTCTGAAGATACTCTGCATCATTTTCACCAAAAACCAGACTCATGTGTGCACAAGAATTGATAAATTCCTGTGGATTCTGGATATAATTTTTCCCAACTAAATAAGACCAAAACTGTTTAGAAACCTCAAATTGTTCAGCAATTTTTTCAGCTTTTACAATGTCTATAGAACCGTCTTCTTTTTGTGGAGTATAATTGAGCTCACAAAACGCAGAATGCCCTGTCCCGGCATTATTCCAAGCTGCGGTACTTTCTTTGGCAAACCTTCCAAGCCTTTCGAAAATGGCAATATCTAAATTAGGATCAAATTCATGAAGTAAAGTGGCTAAAGTCGCACTCATAATTCCTCCGCCAATTAAAACAACATCGTATTTTGGCTTAGGTGTCTTACTGGTTATTGCTTTTCGCATTATCTAAAAATTTACCACGAATTTCGGGAAAAAGTTTTACTTCGGGGGTATGGTTAATTGTTTTTAACATCAAAAATTTACCGTGAATAAAAACATCGGCAATAATGACCGATGTTCTATGTTTACTCGCTTATTTTTCTGAAAAACTACTCCTGCAGTCTGTCTTTCAACCCATGATCTTCACTTTCGAGCCAAGAAGTTTTATAGGTAGGATCTTCAATTTTCAAAGCTTCTTCGGTAATTTTTAATGGTCTGAACGGATCTACCATTACAGCATATTCTTCGGTAAATTTTTTACCTATGCTTCTTTCCATTGCACCAGGATGAGGACCGTGAACTATTCCTCCAGGATGCAAAGTAAAATCCATTAAATCTATATGGTTTCTGCTCATAAAATCTCCCTCTGTATAAAACAAAACTTCATCAGAATCTATATTTGAATGATTGTATGGTGCCGGAATCGCTTGCGGATGATAATCGTACATTCTTGCACAGAACGAGCATACTACATAGTTGTGACCTTCAAAGTTTTGGTGAACCGGTGGCGGCTGATGAATTCTTCCGGTAATAGGTTCAAAATTTTTGATGTTGAATTTGTACGGATAAAAATAGCCATCCCAACCTACCACATCAAACGGGTGAGTTGCATAAATAAAATCGGTAATCTGATTTTCTTTTTTTACTTTAATTAGAAACTCCCCTTTTTCATCTTTAGGTTCAACAAAAGTTGGAGCAACAATATCTCTTTCGCAGAATGGTGAATGTTCCAAAAGTTGTCCGAATTCATTTCTATACCTTTTTGGAGTATAAATCGGAGAATGACTTTCCAACACAAAAAAGACAGTATCCTCAGAATTCAGTTCTGTCTGATAAATTGTTCCTCTTGGAATAATAAGGTAGTCTCCCGTTGAAAAACTGAGATCTCCTACAAAAGTTTTCAGGATTCCGCTTCCTTTGTGTACAAAAAGTAACTCGTCACATTCTGCATTTTTATAGAAGTAATCCATGGATTTTCTGGGTTTAGACAACCCCATCTTTAGGTCATTATTTACCATCAGAAACTTACGGCTATCCAGGAAATCGTCTTCGGGTGTAACATTCATCCCTTTAAACATTCTAGGAGTAACGTTTTTTTCGATGGCAATTTTCGGCGAAACATCTTTAGCTTCTCCTATAGATTTTATCTGAGTAGGACGATGGATATGGTATAGCAATGAAGAAATACCATGAAAACCTTCTGTTCCGAAAAGCTGCTCGTAGTAGAATTTATCTTCAGGCGATTTAAAAACTGTATGTCTTTTTTGTGGGATATTTCCCGATTGGTGGTATCTCATTTTACTTTTATATCTGGATTCTCAAATTTAATATTTTTAAATGAATTGTCTGAAAAAGATTTTCCAATATCTAAGTTTTGAATTTCTAAAAATATTTGTTAGATTTCTCTAACAATTTAAATTTCATGAGGCAAATAATTATATTTTCAATTTTAATAAGTTCCGTCTATTTAATTCCAGCACAAGAAAAAGACAGTATAACCAAAGATTCTTACAAAAAAGTGGATTCTGCTACAACAACAGAGCAAAAAAATATAATGACAACAAAATATATCGACGATATGGTTATTACAGGAACGTTAAAACCTATCAGCAAATCTAAGAGTCCGGTATCTGTAGAAATTTACACCCAGAAATTTTTCCAGAAAAATCCTACTCCAAATGTTTTTGAAGCTATAGCAATGATAAATGGCGTAAGACCTCAACTAAATTGTTCGGTTTGTAATACAGGCGATATTCACATTAATGGATTGGAAGGACCATACACCATGATTTTAATTGATGGAATGCCTATTGTAAGTTCTCTTTCTACTGTTTATGGATTGAGCGGAATTCCCAACAGCCTGATTGACAGAATTGAGGTGGTAAAAGGTCCCGCCTCTTCGCTTTACGGTTCTGAAGCAATGGGTGGAGTTATAAATATCATAACAAAAAATGCATTAACAGCGCCAAAGCTAAGTTTAGACATAATGACTACCTCGTGGAGCGAAAATAATCTCGATATTTCCACAAAGCTGAATATCTCCAAAAATGCGGCCTCTATTATCAGCTTAAATTATTTTAATGCTACCAAGAGATATGATGAAAACAAAGATAACTTTACAGATTCCGCATTGCAAAATCGAATTTCTGTTTTCAACAAATGGAACTTCAGACGAAAAAACAGCCGATCTGCAAGTTTTGCATTACGATACTTGTATGAAGACCGCTTTGGCGGAGAAATGCAGTGGAATAAGTCTTATCGCGGAAGCGAGAAAAAATATGGCGAAAGCATATATACCAACCGATTGGAAGCTTTTGGGCTGTACCAATTTCCTGTAAAAGAAAATATAATGATTCAGTTTTCTTATAATTATCACGATCAAAATTCGTATTATGGTATCAATCCTTATCTCGCCAAACAGAAAGTCAGTTTTATACAAACTTATTGGGACAAAAAAATAAAAAACCATAGTTTACTTTTTGGGGTTACCTTCAAGAATACATTTTATGATGATAATACACCCGGAACATTATCTGCAGACGGATTTACAAATCAACCTATGAAATCTCCGATTTTTGGTGGTTTTATTCAGGATCAATGGGAAATCAGCGAAAAAAACACATTGCTCATCGGCTACAGATTAGATTATGATAATATACATCGCAGTGTACACTCGCCGAGATTAGCATGGAAATATTCGCCCAATCCATTTCATACCTTTAGATTTAATTTTGGTACAGGTTTCAGGGTGGTGAATTTATTTACTGAAGATCACGCTGCACTCACAGGTTCACGAGAAGTAGTAATTCAATCTAATTTGCAACCAGAAAGATCTGTAAACGGAAATCTGAATTATATGTGGAAAATTCCTGCAGGAAATCAATTGATTAACTTTGATGCTTTTGCCTTTTACACCTATTTTAGCAATAAAATTGTTGGTGATTTTGATTCTGATCCCGAAAAAATTATTTACAATAATCTAAACGGATACGGAATTTCACGAGGATTATCTTTGAATACAGATCTTATTTTCAGTTTTCCTTTAAGTATCAATTTAGGATTAACTTACGTTGATGTATATCAGAAATTTGATGATGAAAGACAAAAATCGCAGCAACTACACGCACCAAAATGGAGCGGAACCTATAATATTACCTACAAATTCAGCAATAATCTTGCAATAGATTTTACAGGACAATGGTATGGACCGATGAGATTGCCCATTCTGGTAAATGATTACAGACCAGAATACTCACCATGGTATTCTTTAGCAAATATTCAGGTTTCAAAAAGTTTTCCATCTGGCTTTGAAGTATATTGTGGCATTAAAAACCTCTTCAACTTTACACCGAAAAACCCTATCATGAGGCCTTTTGATCCGTTTGACAGAAATATAAATGATCCTATAAACAACCCAAACCGATATACTTTTGACACCACTTACGGCTATGCTCCTATGCAAAAAATACGAGGATTTTTAGGCATAAAATATACTTTGAAGTAGCTCAGAAAAAATTAAACCAATAGCTATGATGAAACTTATAACTATGCTTACACTTTCCATTTCAGGGATTTGTTTTTCTCAGATGAAAACTTTGGATATTTCGGATTTTGAAATTCAGCATAAAAAAAATCCGAAGCCAATAATACTCAGGATTTATACAAAATGGTGTTCGGTTTGTAAAATGGATTATTTCAGAATTAATCAAGATAAAGAACTTATATCTTTAATTAATAAACACTTATGCTTCATTAACTTTGATGCAGAAAATACAAAAGAAAAAATAATTTTTCAGGGGAAAGAATATAATTATTTGCCCAATGGAAATTCAGGAGTTCACGAGTTGGCAATAGCGTTATCTAAAAATAAAAATCTTCCCATTTACCCATTATGGATTATTTTAGACGCAGAAGGAACATTGGTTTACTATCATGAAGGTTTTTGTTCCCCCGAAATTTTAAAAGAAAATCTAAAAAATTGGTACCAGATTTATTCCGAAAATAAATAATTAACCGAAAACTACTTCAGCAAAACCGCAATAATTGCCAGAATTGCAGGTAAAGCCTGAACAAAAAATATTTTCTTAGCAGATAAAGATCCATAAATTCCGGCAACTGCTACACATCCTAGAAAAAACAAAGCTATGTTACTCTGCCATTTAGAGTCTTCAATACAAAATGACCATAATAATCCTGCTGCCAGAAACCCATTATACAAGCCTTGGTTTGCCGCCAAACCTTTTGTGGGTTTAAACATTTCGGGAGGTAAAGCACTTTTAAAAACTTCTTTTCCTTTGGTTTCCCATGCAAACATTTCCATCCAAAGTATATAAAGATGTTCTAATGCAACAACGGCAATTAAAATTTTGGCAACAATTTCCATTTACATCGAATTTTTTTTGAAATGTAAAGCTAAAAATTAAATGTCAATTTGGAATAAGATCGTTTTACATTTTTTATCATTAAAAATGAAAATAGCTTTCCTATTTTTCTGAAAAGCTATTTTTTTATTTGAGATTGAAATAAAATTATCTTGCAGGAACACTGCTGAAATTAAGTGAAACTTTGATATTCATATCCGAAGAAGTCTGATTCTTCAATTCATAAACTGTTCTTACAGAAAGTCCTGAACTTTTAACAATATTATCTAAAAACCCGCTATCATTAAGGTCTAAATTTAAGCTTGAAGAATTGGTGGAAATATCACTTCTTGATGCTACCAGTTTTTCGCTTGTTCCGTTGGAAGAGATATAGACTTTTACAGATTTCAACGCACTTAAATCTCCACTTGTAGGAGAAACTACAGAGATTTTCGCCTCGGAAATTCTTACATCTTTAATCTGTGCATTATTATTTCCGCCTACCCAAGTCTGAACATTGGATGCCGTAGATGTTGAAGAAACTTCTTTATTAGCGGGAACTCCTGTAGAAACTAAGAAATTGGAGGTGTAAGGAAAAGTATTCTGTACAATAGATTGTACTGCACCACAACTTGCCAGTGCTATAGATGAGACAGTGGCTATTAATACTATCTTTTTCATATCTTAAATATTTAAAATTAAAGTTGATGCAATTCTTAATTTAAGATAATTGCAAATTAAATCTAAAATGAGTTTTGCAGAAATTATACCACTTTAGTCAATCGTAACTGAGAATTGTCCTGTATTTTCTCCTTCAGCCATAAGATCTTTACCTATAATAAGCCAAATTTCGCCTTTCCCCTTTATATCATAAGAAATATCTCTACCAAAAGGACCATCATACGTTCCGTCTGATAATTTAATCTGATTAAATCTTACATTCATATTATTATTTTTTGGAGTAATCACGCCATGAAGTTTAGATTTACTATAATTGGGAATTCTAATGATGAGTTTTTGAATTTTATCATCAAATGTTTGATCTATAGTGCTTGGAAGTTTCTCTGCATCAATAATTTTAACGGCTTCTCCCATTTTATTGGTTGCTGAAACTTTTAATGAATCTCGATTTTCAGATGATGCCACAGAATCTTTTGGCTTAACAGCTGAATGGGTTTCTCCTGAAAGAGAATCTTTATCTGTTATTTTAACCTCTGTATTTTGTTTTGTACATGAAGCCAACAATAAAGGTATAATTAATAATACTGACTTTTTCATTTTATATAGTTTTCTTAATTGACCGTTTTTTTAGAATCTGAATACTAAAATTATTCCATTTACAATCTCTCCCAAACAAAAAAACAGCATTCAAATCTGAAATGCTGTTCTATCACAATTATTTAATAAAAATTTACTTTGCTCTTAATTTCTCTTTTATCACCTGAATATTTTTCTTTGCAGATTCTTCTAAAATAAGACTTGCACTCATGTGAATTCTTGCAGGCATTAATTCAGCAAAATGCTCCGTTCCTTCCCAGGAAACTTTTTTAATTAAAGCTAAAGCATCTTCGCTACGGGAAGAAAGAGTGGTTAAAAACTGCTCTAGTTTTAAGTCCATCTCAGTAATTGTAGGTGAAACCGAATGATAAATATTATGCTGTTCTGCCCAATCTGCTGATCTGAAATCTGCGTCTATAGCCATTGCTGCAAACTGAGATTTACCTATTTTTCGCTCCACATAAGGTCCTATTACAAAAGGTCCAATTCCTAAATTAATCTCCGTTAAAGCCAAAGCAGAGTCTTTTGTTGCAAAACAATAGTCTGCTCCACAAGCAATGCCTACGCCTCCACCGGTTGTTTTCCCCTGAACTCTTACCACCACAATTTTTCCGCAGTTTCTCATAGCATTCAAAACCTTAGCAAAACCTCCGAAAAACTTTGTAGATTTCTCTAATTCTTCAATTTCTAAAAGTTCATCAAAGCTTGCACCTGCACAGAAAGCTTTTTCACCTGCACTTTTTACAAGGATTGCTTTTACCTCTTTTTTGGCACCTTCTTCTAAAATTGTTTCCGCCAATTTTTCCAGAATAGCTCCCGGAAGCGAGTTACTTTTCGAGGTTCCGAAAGTAATTTCGGAAATATTATTTTTAATTTCTGATGTTACAAAATCACTCATTTCTTATCTGATATTGAATTCAAACAAAAATACTAACAATTGTTCGGTAAAAAAATTTAATGGAGAAAAATTTCTTTCTCCTAATCTTTTTTTAAAGCTAAAATATATTTATCAATATAAAACTGTTTTTCTTTTGATTTGTATTGCTGAATATATCTTGGATGTTCCAATACAGTCATTTTTTCAAAAAGATGGGCTTCCTGATTTAGTTTTGAAATAAATTCTGCATTCTTTTTTCCAAGAACCAAAACCTCAGAAGTATTGAGATTTAGGTCAATATGCTTTTTCAAAGTATCCATCATAAAATCTTTTACATCTTTGAAAAGTTCTTTGTCATCGTAATAATTGGCATTTACCCAACTGCCTTTCGATTTTCTCACAATTGCGAGAGGAAACGGAGAATTGATATAAACATCCCTATAAAATTCTTCGGCACCGCCGTACTGTGCAATCATATCATATACAAAAACGGATGAAACTTCATGAGTGTATGCAGATTTCATTTTAATTCCGCAAACGGTTTCCAGACGTTTGGTATCGGTAAACGGAACTCCCGTAACTCCTGCTCCGTGACGGCTCGGATTAATCCCAATCATAAATTTTCTCTGCGCAGTATCGTTATAGTAATGATGGTAAAACTTTTCCATAACGGTCATTGTTTCAGGATTATCCAAGTAAGGATTTAAAACCTGAAAATCGTTGGAAAGATTTCCCGAATAATGTAATTTGCTGTTAAATTCAATGACCTTTTCCCCGAATGTTTTCATACGATTAAGATAGAAAAAATGCAGCAAAAAATTTAATTGCTGCATTGTTGTATTTACGCTTATTTAAATTTAAATCAATCCGAACTGCTCAAAATGGTGTGTAAAATGCTTTCGCTGGAAAAGTTCCATCATTTCTTTATTAAGCATTCCGAATCTTGGATGATAATGTTCTGCAAAAGGATTTTCTTTATAATAAACTTTAAATTCTTTTATGGTATCAAGCAATTTTGCTTTTGCCTCATCCAGATTTTTATATTTTGGCTGCAGACTTTCCCCGTCTTTCAAAAGTGGATATTTGGCACCGAATTTTATCTTTTGATCTGTGTACAGCCAATCCTGAAGCTTTTCAAGTTTTTCTGCAGGAATTTCTTCAAAATCTTCAGATTTTAAATTTCCAAAGCCATTTTTCATGACCTCTTCCAAATGTTCAACCATCAGTTGTGGAGAAAGTTCCCCAAATGTACGCTCAGATTTTTCGGTTAAATTATGCAACGTTTTTTGAATATTTCTAACATTCAAATCCATAAAAGGAGACTGCTTTGCCACTAATGTTAAAATGGTAGCTACACAAACAACCTCATCTCTCTGATTCACCACTTCAACCAGCCATTTTACAACACCAGAAGGAATATTTCTGCCTTTCACCCCACGGTTGATCTTTTCTTTCGCCGTTAAGTAAACCGTAATCGTATCTCCTGCATAAACAGGTTTAAAGAATGAGCAGTTTTCTAACCCGTAATTGGCAATAACAGGTCCCTTTTTCCCCGAAACGAACAATCCCGCCGCTGCAGAAAGAATAAAATATCCGTGAGCCACTGTTTTATCGAAAATCGTTCCGGTTAAGCTGGTCGCATCAGTATGGGCATAGAAATGATCCCAGGAAACATTAGAGAAATTCACGATATCTGCATCAGTTACCGTTCTTCCAGCTGTTTCTAAAGAATCTCCAACCTCAACTTCTTCAAAATATTTCTGGAAAGGATGTTTGTCTGAATATTTTTTCTCTGCTCCCTGCTGATAAATTTTAGTAATTGCCGTTAAAACATCCGGAGAACCCTGAATTGCGGTCTTTTGAAGAAAAAAATGAAGACCGTTTAAACCGCCCATTTCTTCACCGCCTCCGGCTCTTCCCGGGCCACCGTGCATCAAAGTAGGAAGTGGCGAACCGTGACCCGTACTTTCTTTGGCATTATCTCTGTTTAACACGAAAATTCTACCGTGCTGAGAAGCCATTTTCCATGAAGTTTCGGCAACAAATTTTTCATCATGAGAAATGATAGAACCAACCAAACTTCCTTTTCCTCTTTTTGCTAATGCTGCAGCTTCTTCCGCATCTTTGTAAGGCATCAACGTAGAAACCGGACCAAAAGCTTCAACATCATGAGAAATATTTTTGGTGAATGGAGAATCATTTAAGAATAGTTTCGGGCTCATAAATGCACCGTTTTCATAGTTGGCATCAACCAATTCGTGTTGTCCATCGTAAATAAGTTCTGTTTCAGCTTTCAGTAAATTTACTTTTCTTAAAACTTCATCATACTGCTGTTTTCCGACTAAAGAACCCATTCTTGTTTCTCGCCTTAACGGATTTCCGATTTTGGTCTGATCTAATGCTTTAGATAAAGCATCCTGAACATCTCCGATTAAGTTTTCAGGAACGATAATTCTTCTGATTGCGGTACATTTTTGTCCGGCTTTGGTCGTCATTTCATTGCGGACTTCTTTGATGAATAGATCAAACTCCGGCGTGCCCGGTTTTGCATCCAACCCAAGAATAGAACAGTTCAAAGAATCGGCTTCCATGTTGAAACGAACCGCATTTCCTGCAATTGATGGCAAAGATTTTAATTTTCTACCTGTTGTCGCAGAACCTGTGAATAACACAGAATCTCCATCCTGAACATAATCCAGAATATTTCCAGGTTCACCGCAAACCAGTTGAACAGCTCCTTCAGGAAGAACACCACTTTCAATCATATCCTGAAAAACTGCATTGGTTAAATAAGAACCAAACGGAGAAGGTTTCACAATTGACGGAACACCCGCTAATAATGAAGTTGAAAGTTTTTCCAGCATTCCCCAAACCGGGAAGTTATACGCATTAATTTGTACTGAAACCCCTTCGCTTGGCGTTAAAATATGAGTACCCAAAAAAGTTCCGTTAGCAGAAATTTTCTGAGTTTCCCCATCAACCCAAAACGGAGTATTGGGAAGCATTCTCTTCGCCAAACCAGAATATGTGAAGAAAGTACCGAAACCTCCTTCGATATCCACCCAAGAATCCACATGAGTTGCTCCTGTTTTATAAGATAAATCGTAATATTTTTTCTTTCTTTCGAGAAGATAAAGAGCTACCTTTTTCAGCATTTCCCCACGGTCGTAGAACGTCATGGATGAAAGATTTTTGTAACCAACTGTTCTTCCGTAATCCAAAGTCTGCTCAAAATTCAGACCTTCAGTATCCGAGACAGCAACCTGCTCTCCCGTCACAGCGTTGTATAAAGGAATTCCGTTTCCAGAGCCTTCTATCCATTCGCCGTAGATATAGTTTTTTAACTTTTGCATATAGTATTTATATTTTAGTTTACCAATATATCAATGTAACAGTTTACCAATATTTAAAAATAATTTTTGAGATTGCTACATTGTTATATTGTTATATTGTTACATTTTATTTCACTTCCTGATACGGAAACAATTTCACCAAACCTTCATACAAACTTCTGTGAAGAATCGTTGCATGGTTATCTGTTTCCATCATTTTATATTCTAAAGTCCAATTTTTTTTATTGGCTTTTTTCAAAACATCAAAGAAATTTTCTGCATCTTTTACCATCACCGGATGTTCTCCTTTTCCGACAGAAATATAAATGAATTTTTTGGTATCCGGAATTTTAGTTAATAATTGAGAAGCCTGTTTTAATAAACTTTCATTATCCCACCATAAACTCGGACTAATGATAAAATAATTATTGAATAGTTCAGGTTTTTTTAATAGAATTTCAGTGGCTAAAAGTCCACCCAAAGATTGTCCGAATAAGTATTTATCGGTTGTTTTAAACTGACTTTCGATATAAGGTTTTAGTTCTTTCTCCAAAAAACTAATGAATTTGTCCGAATGTCCTGTCGTAGGATAATCTTTCTGTAAATCCTTTAAATCAGTATGAAAAGTAAAATCCTTTTTCCTGTCAATATTGGCAATTCCTACCACAATCGTTTCCGGCATAGAATACATTTGATTGAAAAATTGCACTAAACCCGTAACGTGAATAAAATCTTCATTCATGCTTCCATCCAAAAGATAGATTATTGGATAAGATTTTGTTTTATCGAAATTTTGTGGAAGATAAATATTTAAAATTCGGTCTTCATTTAAAATTTTAGAATGTATGGTTCTGATTTCTCCAATAGTTAAGGGTTTTACATTTCCCGTCTGAGCAAAAACTACAGATTGAAATGTAAAGAGAATACTACAAAAAATAAGGAGTTTTTTAAGCATATTAAATTTTGAAATCAATTTTATTTCACATCATCCCAAATGCTGTAATCAACAACTTTCGTAGGAATCTGCTGAACATATTCCGTAAAAGGTTCACAAGGTAAAATAGCGTCTTTTCCTTCTCTTGCCAATTCCTGATATAATTTTGTTCCTTCTGTTTTCCATTTTATCATTTCATCGGAAACATCACGGATGATTTTTGCCGGACTTCCAACAATCAGTTTTCTTGCATCACATTTGAAATTTGCGGGAACAAAAGCTAAAGCACCGATGATACATTCGTCACCGATTACTGCTTTGTCCATCACTACGGCGTTCATTCCAACCAAACAATTTCTACCAATATGTCCGGAATGAATAATCGCTCCATGACCAATATGCGCCGATTCTTCCAGAATGGTCTCAATGCCCGGAAAAACGTGAAGTGTACAATTTTCCTGTACATTGGCTCCGTCTTTCACGATAATTTTACCCCAGTCGCCTCGAATTACTGCATTCGGACCAATATAAACTTCTTCACCGATTTCCACATTGCCAATAATCACCGCTTGTGGATGAACGTAAGCGGAAGGCTTAATGATGGGGCGAATTCCGTGATATGAGTAGATATTCATAAAATTTTTATTGGAAATTTAATTTAACAATGTATCAATCTAAGGGTTTACCAATGAGATGCTTCTACAAGCTCAGCATGACAAGAATTGTTACGTTGATACATTTTCAGATTCTTATATTATTGAAAAAGCTATACTTTTTCAATCACCATTGCATAACCTTGTCCGACACCGATACAAAGCGTACACAAGGCATATTTGTTATCTTGTTTTTGAAGTTCCATAGCGGCAGAACCAACAATTCTTGCTCCTGAAACTCCGAGTGGGTGACCGATTGCGATAGCTCCTCCGTTTGGATTTACTCTCGCATCATCATCCTTTAAACCTAACGTTCTTGTTACTGCCAAAGCCTGCGCAGCAAATGCTTCATTGAGCTCAATGACGTCCATATCTTCCAGTGAAAGATTTACCCTTTTTAAAACTTTTTGAGTTGCTTCAACAGGTCCGATTCCCATAATTCTAGGCTCTACACCGGCAACAGCTGATCCTAAAATCTTGGCAATAGGCTTCAAATCATATTTTTTTACAGCTTCTTCGCTGGCAAGAATTAATGCTGCTGCTCCGTCATTCATTCCGGAAGCGTTTCCAGCTGTTACTGTCCCTCCTTCTTTTCTGAAAGCCGGACGCAATTTTCCCAAACCTTCCATTGTGGAAGTAGGTTTGATGAATTCGTCTTTATCGAAAACTTTCGGTTCTCCTTTTCTTTGTGGAATTTCCACTTTTACAATTTCTTCAGCCAGTCTACCGTTTTCCTGTGCTTTAGTCGCTTTATGCTGAGACCAAAGCGCAAATTTATCCTGATCTTCACGGCTGATGCTGTGCATTTCTGCTAAATTTTCGGCCGTTTCTCCCATTCCGTCAACGCCGTACATTTCTTTCATTTTCGGATTGATGAATCTCCATCCGAAAGTCGTATCAAACATCTGGCTGTCTCTCCCAAAAGCCGCACTTGGTTTTGACATCACATAAGGCGAACGCGTCATGTGTTCTACTCCACCGGCAATATAGATTTCCCCTTCACCTGAAGCAATCGCACGGAATGCATTCGCCACCGCCGACATTCCCGAAGCACACAATCTGTTGACGGTTTCGCCTCCGATTTTATAGGGAAGTCCAGCCAACAAAAGTCCCATTCTGGCTACGTTTCTATTATCTTCACCTGCCTGATTGGCGCATCCGAAAATAACATCCTCAATTTCCTCAACAGGAACTTCAGGATTTCTTGCTACGATTTCTTTAATGACGATAGCAGCCAAATCGTCTGCTCTTACTTCTGAAAGACCACCTGATAATTTTGAAATAGGTGTTCTGATGTAATCTATAATGTATACGTTGTTCATTTTTCAATAGATTTTAGATGATAGATTTCAGACAACAGACATTTCTAAATCTAATATCTTACCTCTGATGTCTTTTATCTGATTTATAATTCTGTAACCTTTTTTCCGATTTTATAAACAGTTCCAACAAATTTCGCCACCAATTCTTGATTCTGATTGGTAATTTTAATATCGTAAATCGCTGTTTTTCTGGTATTATTTACCAAAATACTTTCAGCTCTGAAAATATCTCCTTCTCTTCCAGCCTTTGTGAAATTTATGGTTACACTTAACGCCACGGCTGCATTTCCGTCATTGTTTGAAGAAAAAGCAAAAGCTGAATCCGCAAAAGCAAAGGTTACTCCACCATGAACAGTTCCCAAACCGTTAAGCATTTGTTTGGTGATTTGCATTTCAATTAATGCATAGTTTTCTTTAATATCAATAATTTTTATTCCTAAAAACTGGGAGAAATAGTCTTTCTCCATCATGTAATCTACAACCTGTTTCGGATTCATTATCTTTTATTTAAATTTTTAAATCTCATTACATCTTTCCATGTATAATTTCTTCCGTCTAAAATGAAGAATGCTAAAAAAATAAAGACGAAATAAAATAAAAAGCCATATATGTTGATACTTTTCTCATCATCCCAACCCAAACAATAAAAGAAAAGTTTTACAAGGGCGAAACCAACAACATAAATAGCCGCAGTTACTATAGATCTGAGAAAGTTTTTCATTGTAAAAATTCTTTTCAGCATAATTTTTAAATGTTTTTAAGCTAAGAATTGTTTATTTGTTCATATAATTCATCTGCCAATTGATCGTAAATACTCATGGTTTTACCCAAAATTAACTGTTCATAGGTAAGATTTCCAGAATCTGATGATTTTTCGCTCTGATAAAAACCGGCTAAATTAATCCCTTCTTCATGGGCGATTCTTTTAACCAATTCTTTATATTTTTCATTGAAAATTCCCAATAATTCTAATTTTTCCTGATCATCTTTTATTGAAGAAAGTTCCTGAATTAAATATTCTTTTTCAATGTTCAGCCTTATTTCCAATTCTGTTCGGAATGATTCTATATCCATGACATTTAATCTAATAAGTAACAATGAGGCATTTACCAATGAATAAGAAGAACTGCTGCATCGTTAGATTGGTATATTGTTACATTTTACGAAGTAATGGGCTTTGTCTATACCTTTCTTCCTGATATTCTTCGTAAAGATTTTGAAGGGTTTCAGAGATTTTTGCATATCCGATTTCTTTTCCCCAAACCAACAATCCTTTGGGATAATTTACTCCTTTCTGCATTGCTAATTCCAAATCTTCGTCATTCGCAATGCCTAATCTTTTTGCTTCAACCGCTTCATTTATCAACATAGAGATAATTCTCAAGAATATTTGTGGATATAATTCATCATTCTTTTCAAACTCTTGGTTATTGATTCTTGATTCTTGTTTCTTATCAGAATAATCATAAAAACCTTTTCCTGTTTTTCTGCCGTGAAGTTTGGCTTCCGACATTCTTTGCTGAAGAAGGGACGGCTTGTATTTCGGATCGTAAAAATATTCGTTGTAAACCGTTTTGGTGACTGAAAAATTCACATCTACTCCAATAAGATCCATCAGTTCAAAAGGTCCCATTTTAAAGTTGCCGATTGTTTTCATCGCATCATCAACCTGTTCTACCGTGGCGATATTTTCCTCAACAATTCTCAATGCTTCACCATAATATGGGCGTGCAATTCTGTTCACGATAAATCCCGGAATATCTTTGGCAATAACCGGAGTTTTACCCCAGTCTTTCATCAAACTGTATATTTTTTCCGCTAAAGAGTTTTCTGTTAATAAAGAAGGAATAACCTCAACTAAAGGCATCAATGGAGCCGGATTGAAGAAGTGGATCCCGATGAAACGCTCCGGTTTTTGTAATTCCGCACCGAGAGAGGTGATGGAAATAGATGATGTGTTGGAACCGATTACACAAGTTTCAGAAACGTGGTTTTCCAGTTCTGTAAATACTTTGGTTTTGATTTCTTTATTTTCGATGATGGCTTCAATGATGAGTTCACATTCTTTGAAGTCCTTCAATTCTGTAGCAATGGAGATATTGGCTAAAATTTCAGTCATTTTTTCTGCCGAAATTTTTTGTTTATCAACAAGTTTGGTTAATGTTTTTTCCAAACCTACAGTTGCCGTTTCTACTTGTTTTGCGTTGGCGTCATAAACCCAAACTTTGCATCCGTTCGTTGCGGCCACTTGTGCAATGCCTATTCCCATGGTTCCGGCACCGATGATTCCTACATTTTTCATGTTGTATAATGTAAAATGTACAATGTAAAAAGTATTGTATGTGTACGTTGTACATTTTACTTTTCACATTGTACAAGTTTATTTATTTTCCTTTATAATTAGGTTTTCTTTTTTCTAAAAAGGCAGTTACACCTTCTTTAAAATCTTCTGTTTCTGCAGCTTTTTGCTGTAAATCTCCTTCCAATTCAAGCTGTTCTTTTAAAGTATTATTGTAAGAGTTGGCAAAAGCTTTTTTGGTTAGTTTTAAGCCAATTGTAGGCATATTAGATACTTTCTCCAAAATTTCCATAGATTTTGAATTGAATTCTTCTTCGCTGAAAACTTCTGCTACCAAACCATAAGATTTTGATTCTTCAGCCGATAATTTTTTACCCGTAAATGCTAAATAATTGGCCAATTGTCTTCCTAATAATTTAGGCAAGAAATAGGTTCCACCCGTATCAGGAATTAACCCAATATTTGAAAATGCCTGAGCAAAATATGATTTATTATTGGCTAAAACAAAGTCGCAAATCAATGCTAACATCGCTCCTGCTCCTACAGCCGGACCATTTACCAATGCAACAACAGGTTTTTTGCAACGTGTAATTTCAAGCACCAAAGGATTATAATAGTCGGTCACAATTTTTCGGATAATATCGTGATCCTGATGATCATTTCCCTGAACAAAAGCATCATCCAGATTCTGACCCGAACAAAACGCTCTTCCTCTTCCTGAAATCGCAACACATCTTACGATGGGATCATTACTGCATTCATTTACAAATTCCTTTAACTCTGTTAACGAAGGCTTAGTTAAGGCATTCATGGTATCCGGATGATTGAGATAAGCAATTTTCAGCTTTCCCTCAAAGTGGGTTTCGATGTCAAGTTGTGTGTACATAGTTTTACTTTTTATAATTAATGTAAATTTACGTATAAAAATATAGCAATATATCAGTTTACCCGTATAACAATATTTGCCGCATTCAAAATTTTTACATTTTTATATTGCTCGTTTGTTACATTAATCTAGTGACATTTAAAATAATCAAATGGCTCTAAACAGTCTAAGCATTGATATGAAGCTTTACATAAAGTAGATCCGAATCTGCTGATCTGTTTTGAATTCATAGAACCACAACGCGGACATTTCTTCGGTTTCCCGATGTGATGTTCATCTGCTCCTTTTTCGGGAGGTGTAATTCCGTAAGCACGAAGTTTTTCTCTCGCTTCATCCGTAATCCAATCTGTTGTCCAAATGGGAAACATTTTGGTGATTACTTTTGCATCCCAACCATTCTCTTTCATAATTTTTATGATGTCCTCCTCAATGGTAAACATAGCAGGACAGGCAGAATAAGTAGGCGTAATGGTTACTTCACAAGAATTCTCGCTGGTAATTTTCGCTTCTCTTACAATGCCCAATTCCACAATATTGATTACCGGAATTTCCGGATCGGGAACGAGTTTTAATATATTTAATAAATCTACCAATGTAATAATTTATCAATCTAACAATTCTTATTTTGGACTAATACTAGTACTCAAAATCTTATAAATAATTTTAGAAATCTCTAAAATTTGATTTTTCAATTTTTCTTCAAAAGGATAACTTTTCGAATGCTCCCACAAATACAACCAATATTTTGTTTCCTCAACTTCTTTTGCTGCAATTTTTATTTTATGAATAAAATCATTTTGCTTGAAGGATTTTGAGCCTCATGAACATTTGCACCAATACTTGTTGCTGAACGTAACAATTGTTTTGAAATAACATATTTACCCGCTGAATCTAATTTTTCGCAATACTCAATAATATCTAGTGAGAACTGAAGCGTCTTACTAATTATTGAATTATCATTTTTATTATTCATATTGGTAAATTATTAAATTGATATATGGTTACATTCAAAAATTTACCACGTACAACCAGGATACGCTCTCTGCATATACTGTAATTCACAAAGGATAAATCCAAAATATTCTGTATGATATCCTGTTCTTGATTTTGGCTGCATGAAAGGATTTGTAGGGTATTCTAATTTGAAATCCGCAAAATCTTTCTGTGTAATCGCAACAAATTCTTCGTAAAGAACATCTGAATTCGGAGCAATATTTAAAGCAACCAAATCATCTTCCCCTTCTGTCTTTGCGAATAAACCTTTTGTATATTCCCAGGTATTTTCAATCGCTTTTACCAAACGACTTTTACTTTCCTCTGTTCCCTGAGCAAAAATTTTCATCCAAGACGCAGCGTGAGTATAGTGATATCTTACTTCTTTCAAAGATTTTTGGGCGATGGCAGAAAGTTCTTCATTTGTAGAATTTGACAAGGCTTCATACATCAATTTCTGATATACAGCGAAAACATAAACTTTCAAAATGGTCTGTGCATAATCTTCGTTGGGAAGCTCTGTCCAGTGTGCGTTTACATATTCGTGTTCGTATCTTAAAAATGCCAAATCATCTTCAGTTTTTCCGTTATCTATCACTCTTGAAGCGTACACATAAAAGTTGTTTGCCTGACCAAGTTCATCCAATGCGATGTTTGTTAATGCAATATCTTCCTCTAAATAAGGACCTTCACCGCACCACGCAGACAAACGCTGTCCCATAATGAAACTGTCGTCTGCTAGTTTTAATAAATAATTATATAATGGGTTCATTTGTTGTAATTTGAAAATTTGAGAATTAGGCAATTTGAAAATTAAAACACAGTGATGGCATTTTCAAATTAGCACATTTTCAAATTTATTAATTGATTTACATATTTTTCACATCGTTTGGAATCTCGTAGAACGTCGGGTGACGGTACAATTTATCATCAGCCGGATCGAAGAATGCTTCCTTGTCAACTCCTTCCGAAGTCACGATATATTTACTTGGAACAACCCAAACAGAAGTTCCTTCTTTTCTTCTTGTATAAACGTCTCTTGCGTTCTGCAAAGCCATTTCTGCTGTTGGCGCCTGTACAATTCCAACGTGTTTGTGAGATAATCCCGGTTTAGTCTGAATAAACACTTCCCACATATCTAAATTTGCCATAAATAAAATTAAATTTAACAATGTATCAATGTACCAGTTTAACAATAAGGAGATTCTTCGCTTCGCTCAGAATAACAATTGAATTGCTACATTTTTACATCGGTATATTGTTATATTGAAATTTTTTCCTGTTTTTCAGCGAAAGCCGCTGCCGCTTCCTTTACCCAAGAATTTTCTCTTTGAGCTTTTCTTTTGGTTTCAATACGCTTTTTGTTTGCAGGACCGTTTCCTTTTAAGATTTCCATGAATTCATCCCACGGAAGTTCCCCGAAATCGTAATGCTGTCTTTCTTCATTCCATTTCAGATCTTTGTCCGGAATGGTTAATCCTAAGAATTCAGCCTGAGAAACGGTAACATCAATAAATCTCTGACGAAGACTATCGTTACTTTCTCTTTTCACTCTGTAGTTCATAGAAATTTTAGAGTTCGGCGAACTGTCGTCATTTGGACCAAACATCATTAAAGCCGGCCACCAGAAACGGTTTAAAGAAGCTTGAGCCATTTCTTTCTGCTGTTTTGTTCCACGGCAAAGCGCCATCAAAATTTCATAGCCTTGTCTTTGGTGAAAAGATTCTTCTTTACAGATTTTCACCATCGCTCTGGAATAAGGACCATAAGAATTTCCCATCAACATTACCTGATTCATGATTGCTGCTCCATCAACCAACCATCCGATTGCACCAATATCTGCCCAACTCAATGTAGGGTAATTGAAAATACTTGAATATTTTGCTTTACCTTCCAACATATCGTCGTAAGTAGCATCTCTGTCTGCTCTAATGCTTCCGTCTCCTAATGTTTCAGTCGCAGAATAAAGGTATAAACCGTGACCTGCTTCATCCTGAACTTTAGCCAACAAAGCCATTTTTCTTCTCAAGGAAGGTGCTCTGGAAATCCAGTTGGCTTCCGGCAACATTCCCACAATTTCGGAATGGGCGTGCTGAGAAATCTGTCGAACCAGCAGTTTTCTGTAATCATCAGGCATTACATCTTTTGGTTCTACTTTATTTTCGTTGTGTACGTATTGTACAAATTTTTCTAAATCCATTTTCTTGTCTTTTGTAAAATGTAAAAAGTATTTATGTATTCATGAATACGTTTTACATTAAATCGTTAATACAATTTAAACATCATAATTAAGCATCACCACATTCGTTGTCGGGTGACATTGACAGGTAAGAACATAACCTCTGGCTACTTCTTCTTCGGTAAGCGCGTAGTTTTTTTCCATGAAAACTTCACCTTCCAAAACTTCGGCTTTACACGTACAACACACTCCTCCTTTACAAGCGAAAGGCACAGGAAGATTGTCTTTCAATGCTTTATCTAAGATACTCTCTTTTTTTGAATTTAAGTGGAACGAATATTCATCATCATCAATGATTACCGTTACCATACTTTCGATATTGGCAATAGCTTTGAATTCGTCACTCATTTCCTCCGTATTTTCTTCATCCGGAGCGGTAAAATATTCAAATAATACCTGGATTGCCGGTACTTTTTTATCTTTCTTTAAATAATCTGCAATTCCTTTAATCATTTCCGAAGGTCCGCAAATGAAGAATGTTGATTCTTTCACATCAATATCTGCGTACCTTTCGAACAACTGATCTAATTTTTCAGGAGAAATTCTTCCTTCAAAAATCGGATCTTCATGTTTCTCACGGCTTACTAAATAGACAACTTTCAGTCTTCCGTTAAAAGTTTCTGCCAATTTATCGATTTCAGCTTTTTTCATTACATGATTCATGCTTCTGTTGCTGTAGAACAAATAAGCATTTGAATTCGGTTCCTGATAAAGACTTTCCTTAATATTCGATAAAACCGGAGAAATTCCGCTTCCAGCAGCCAAACCAACGTAAGTTTTCACGTTTGTCGGGTGATACGAAGTATTGAAACCTCCCATTGGAGGCATTACTTCAAGGATTTCGTCCATGTGAAGATGTTCGTTGAAATACCCAGAAACTTTTCCGTTTTCGAGTAATTTTACCAAAACTTCCAGCGTGTTGCTTTTTTCACTCGGAGCATTGCAGATGGAATAAGAACGCCTTTCCTCATTTCCGTTAATCATCATTCGGAAATTAAGATACTGCCCCTGCTTGAATCTGAATTTATCTTTCAGATCCTCAGGAATTTCAACGGCTACATTTACAGCATCGTTGGTATCTTTCTGAACTTTTACAGTTTTAAGTTTATAAAATGAATTCATTTATTTTTTAAGTATTCTGTTAATTTTTCCGCCTTCACATTTTGGAAGACTGTCCTGAGCGTGAATTTTAACTTTCGTAGTAATTCCTACTCTCTTTTTAATCTCGTTTTCGATGCTTTTCCCAAAGTTTCCGACAAAAATAGCATAATCGTCGGTATTAATTTCAAGTTTTTTTGCTCCTACAAAATCATTATCAATTTCAACATCAATATCGAGTGCAACACACATCTGTTCTTTTTCAACTGGCTTTAAATAATAATTCGGAACCACTCCATCCACATGAGAAAACGCTTCTTCAATCTGGCTTGGATACACATTTACGCCTCTTACAATCAGCATATCATCAGCTCTTCCAAGAATGGGTTTCATTTTAACCATAGTTCTTTTTCCGCTTTCATCATAGTAAAGACTTGTAATATCGTTTGTCCAGTAACGTAAAAGCGGCATGGCTTTCTTGGTTAAAGTTGTAATCACCAAAACGCCTTCTTCACCGAATGGAACAGGTTCTTTGGTAATTGGATCTAAAATTTCAGGATAAAAATGATCTTCCCAAATATAAGCTCCACCTTTTTCCTCAAAATCCTCCATAGAAACTCCCGGACCAATAATTTCGCTTAAACCATAAATATTGGTTGCATGAACGCCCAATCTTTCTTCGATATGTTGTCTGATGATTTCCGTCCACGGTTCTGAACCTAAAACGGCATATTTTAAACTGATTTCTTCTGCAGAAATTCCACGTTTTGCAAATTCATCAGCGATGGTAAGTGCATAAGAAGGCGAACAACAGAGAACTTCCGGCTGAAAATCCATAATTAAATCAACCTGCCTTGAAGTCATTCCGCCCGAAATAGGAAGAACGCTCATTCCCAGTTTTTCTGCTCCGTAATGAAGTCCGAGCCCACCGGTGAAAATACCATAACCATAAGCATTATGCAACTGCATTCCCGGTTTTGCTCCTGCTGCGTTTAAAGATCTCGCCACCACTTCGCTGAATAAATCGACATCTTCTTTTGCATAACCTACAACTGTCGGTCTTCCCGTTGTTCCGCTAGAACAGTGAATTCTCTGAAGCTCATTCTTAGGAACAGTAAACAATCCGAACGGATAATTATCTCTTAAATCTTGCTTGTAAGTAATCGGAAGTTTCGTAATATCTTCAATCGACCTTATATCTTGCGGAGATATTCCTGATTCATTAAATTTTCCTCTATAAAATTCCGACTTCTCTCCAAGATAGTCTACCAATTTAGCCAATCGCTCAGATTGAAGCTGTCTCAATTGGTCGAGCTTTAAATATTCAACTGAAAAATCCATATAATTAACTAACTAACATTTGTTAGGTGTAAAATTAAAAAGATTTTTTAATCTGACAAATTTTTTATGATTTTTATCATAGATTTTTGAATATTAGCTAATTAATGGTTGGAGCACACTTTGTTAACTTTCAAAATTTCAGGTCTTTCAGAATCATTAGATATTTTTCCTATTCTTGCAAACTCTGCCCACAAAGCACGAATTTTCTTTCCTGAAAGATGAATATTGCTCCAAGGAGTATCTTTAAGAAGCACTGAATTCTTCCAAGCAGATTCATTAGAAAAAATAAGAGGTAAATCTACACAGTGCGAAGCTCCAATACTGTGATTTTGGGTAATTGAACTCAAAACAAATTGATAAACATTACCTCCGCCACTCGCCATATTTTCAGCAAAATTATTAATAGGATTTGCGTAAATAGAATTGGTAGTTACACTTACCATTTTATCCAAAATTTTCTTATGAAGATAGGTGTAAAAGCCTTTTTCTGCTGTTTTAATGTAAAATGCTGTTTCGTCTTGATTATATCCAACCAAAACATCATATTTTGAAGCGTTTTTTTTCCATAAATCTACACTTTCCTCTTCTGTACACAATGGAGGAAAACCATACTGACTACAGAAAGGCATCGCAGTTTTTAAGCCATATTTTCTAAATGACGGCAAATAACTATCATATTTTTCTACCATGGTTAAAGGATCTTTTTCATTTTTCAAAAAATCTGTATTCTGAAAAAATTCCTGTGACATTTTCTGTCTTTTTTTTCTGAAACCAAGCGGAGCACTCTGAATAATTGCCCGATGAAACAAACCTTCAACGCCTTCAGAAATCATAAGATGGGCAATAGCATCTCCACCGGAAGACTGACCGAAAAGTGTAACATTATCTTTATCTCCGCCAAAATTTGCAATATGAGCTTGAATCCATTTCAATGCTTCAATAATATCAAACAGACCTAAATTTGCAGGTCGGTCTTCAGTTCCGCCCAAGAAACCAAAAAGACCTAACCGATAGGAAACAGAAACCACCATAACGTGTTGTTCTTTCACCCAAACCGAAGGATCAGAAGTTGGCAAATTTCCACATCCCACTTCATAAGAACCACCGTGGATCCAAACAATTACAGGCAATTTATCTTCTGTGGATACATTTTCGGGGCGGGTAATGGTGAGATATTGAGGCGATTCGTCAGGTTGAAAGTCATCTATATTGGTTTTCTGAATTAAACGGTCTAAAAAAGGACTCACTTTTTGCGGACAAACCGGAGTTTTATGTAAAAGTTGTTCCGGATTGTTATCTTTCTGGGGAACAGGCATTTTGAACCTTTCGGAACGTGCGTAACGAATATTTTTAATTTTTAAAACATGATCTTCCTGAAAGGCAAGAATGTTCCCAAGAGAAGTATGAAATGTATAAACACTGTTTGGATGGTCTTTCATATAAAATACTTTTGTAATCTTCCCCAAAAACTGGATCATTTAAAATTATAGTTTTTAAATTTGGAAGAGAATGAAACAGAGTAAATTTACAGAAGTTCAGATCATCAAGATTTTGTCTGAACAAAACGCGGGGAAATCCGTTAATGATATTTGCCGTGAGCATGGGATTAGCCAAGGAACTTTTTATAATTGGAAAAGCAAATATGGCGGTATGGAAGCTCATCAGTTAGCTCAACTCAAAGAGCTGGAAAAGCAACTCTCACAGTACAAAAAAATTGTGGCAGAGCTTACTTTGGAAAATGTAGTTTTAAAAGATGTCATAGAAAAAAAGCTTTGACGCCTTGCGAAAAGCGGGATCTGGTGTTGTATTCAAAAGAAACTCATCAGATGAGTTTTCGCAGGGCGTGTCAGGTTTTCAGTCTACAAACTTCTGTTTTTTATTACAGGAAAATACGTAAAAGTAAAGATGATGAGATCCGTGCACAATTGGCTTTGCTTGCAGAAGAGCACGAGACTTGGGGATTTTGGACGATGCACCACCGGTTGCGGAACTTAGGATTCGGTTGGAATCATAAGCGTGTTTACAGAATCTATACTTCGATGAAACTTAATCTAAGAAACAAACGCAAGAAACGTCTTCCTGCAAGGATAAAAGAGCCACTTTTACGTCCCATTTATCCCAATGTCACA
>NZ_JADQBD010000220.1:0-492 GCF_017808115.1 Chryseobacterium sp. RR2-3-20
GTTTGTGTGGATCTTCTTCCGATAGACGGTGTGGCCCAGCCTTCCGTTCGGTTTCTTTATTACCAGTACGTCTAAGAAGGGTAGTTGATTATTTTCTTCTATTTCCATCGTAAACTGGATGCGCTGGTGTTGACTGTTGAGGTGGTTCAGGAACTCGTACAGTTTCGCTTCTCCATGGGGCCAAATGACAAAAGTATCATCCACGTATCGTAGCCATAACGTCGGTTTTTCGACTGCTGTATCTAGTGCCTTAGTTTCAAACGATGTCATAAACATATTAGCAAAAGGAGGTGACAGTCGTGATCCCATTGGCGCTCCTTCCAGCTGCTTGTATTGTTGACCCTCGTAGATGAAGTATGTGTTCTTCAAACAGTGCTTTAGTAGTTCGATGATGTGTGGCTCTAGCTTTCGTTCTTGCTCAAAGGTTTCAATGGCCTCTTCAACTGGAATTTGGGTAAATAAAGATACAACATCAAAACTCACCAAAAGGTC
>NZ_JADQBD010000221.1:0-489 GCF_017808115.1 Chryseobacterium sp. RR2-3-20
TGCATGCGAGTGATTTATATATGGACAGTATGTAGAAATATATGTCTAATTAAATTGCATTTATAAAGTTCTTATTAATTTATCGAAAAAATATTTTGTTACGCCGATCTACCCAATGTTCCCTGTCGGTATTCTTTGGCATTTCTTATGTATCTTGTAAACATGGAAAGGACTATACTATAAATAATATTGCTCAATAATATACGTGTTAATACCCATATATATTTATTTACGTACAAATGCAGAATTTATACCATCAAATGTAACGAATGCAACACCTGCTATACATGAGTATGAATCAAGCAATTGTTTGTACAACTCTAGCAGTCCGCAGCCAAACAACGCACGACGAATGCTCATCTACAACGTAACACGTGGGGGTCTATACTCAGTAACTTTATAGCCCTAGTTGCGGACGCTACATTTTAGACATCTGCGTTAGTTTACGTATATTGTTTTAAAATACCTTGAGAAAGACAAAGTAGACGC
>NZ_JADQBD010000222.1:0-489 GCF_017808115.1 Chryseobacterium sp. RR2-3-20
TTCTGTCGATTGATTGAATCTGAATTTCCTAAGGTTACATTTACAAATACACATACAATTTGTTAATGCAAAATAACTTTAAAGCTAGTTATTTAATTATTTAATTCAGCTTACTTTTCTCCTGTGTTGCAGGTAAACACACCTTGTAAAACATCAGTGAAGGCAGTAACGTAATTAACTGAAAACAATTACCCTCCTACTCTTCCTGTATTTATAATTCGTTCTGATGGCATGACTCCAGACACAATAGTACACTCTCAGTTTCGTTTAACAGAGCATTCTGTTTCAGTGCTTTTGTCAGAAACGGGAACAAATGTTTTATGGCAGAAACTTTAGAATACTTAGATAGGTATTTATGTCAGCTAAATGTAAGTTCCTGTTAAGATTTTGCACCCCTTTTAGATTCTGAATTTTGGTTCAACTGAACAAAAGAAAAGGAATTTTCCTTGGAGGTTAAGCTAAACTGATATTTGTAGCTCAAAGATGTTA
>NZ_JADQBD010000223.1:0-489 GCF_017808115.1 Chryseobacterium sp. RR2-3-20
TTGTCGTCTATGGTAATCCCTGATGAAAAATGTCTGTGACCTTGTGGTTTGTGGTACTTCCAAAAAAATCATTTATTATTCGTGTGAATTCTTTAATTTTGTACCAAGTCAAGGAACACAATTTCAAAGAAAATCAGTATTAATATCATCTATGACATCTTATCCACTTTTTTTTATTTGAAATTTATCATAATTATCATATACCAGTTTTTATTTAACTAACGTAATATGAGAACGTATTATCGTATTTCAAGTATTTAGAATGACTAACAATAAGTTTTATAAATATAGGCAGATTAGAGAGTGATGATTACTTGCAAAGTCTTACTGAAATGCAATGCAACCATTAGAACTCAAACTAATTCTTAACCTCAGAACCGTAATCACACTAATCACGCTCAAGCAGTGGATCCCAAAATGTACGCCACGGTACTCTAGGAAGCCGTTTTGACAGGGGCGGCGTAGAATATTACAAAAGCATTCATAATT
>NZ_JADQBD010000224.1:0-486 GCF_017808115.1 Chryseobacterium sp. RR2-3-20
TGGATTTAACTGAAAGTTCAATTCAGACTGCGTGAAGCCGATGCTTTTTCATCTTGTTAAAATTAGTAAAAAAAACAATATGAAAAGCAGCGGCGGCTAAATAAATCGAATATCTCAATTTAGACTTTCCCCCGCATTTTGCCAATACTATGTTAGCAGAAGCCTCTTCCTAGAATGTTATCCACTTTGAATTTTCATCGTGTCTAACTCTCACTGGTGTGAATTTTTTAAAGTCTTTCGTTTTGTATTCAAGTTCGTAGGCGTCTGAATGATCTTCGGTGTAAAGAGGACCAGAAATTAGATAACTTCCATCTTTAAGTTTTTTGTTAACTCCAGCGTGCATAGATCCAGTTCCCCAACGTAAAGTATTATATCCGTTTTGCTTAATTTTTTTAATGAATATCCGTAATTTATCATAACTTTTGTATATTTGTAGTAATCAAACAATTAGATATGAATTTATTCAGTTTTTCAGCACATTTTGGG
>NZ_JADQBD010000225.1:0-486 GCF_017808115.1 Chryseobacterium sp. RR2-3-20
GTGTATGCCGCATATGGTGGCATATATATTGCGACGGCTTTGGTATGGCTAAAATTTGTCGATGGCGTTTCTCTGACGCACTGGGACAGCATTGGCGGTTTGGTAATATTGTTGGGTGCAAGTATTATCATCCTTCAGCCCAAAAGTTTGTTATAACTCTCTTCAATCAACAAATTTGCTAATTTCAGTGAACTAATGTAAACTGAAAATTTTAGCCTAGTATTTTAATTCAATCTAGTATCTCAAAGAGTATATTCATGGATATCAACCAAACGCCAGTAGACCCTAGCCAATTTGGGTCTAACGTGCCGCGCCGTCATGACCCAAAAATCGCCAAACTTGCCGCAAAATACTTAAAAATAACAGGTTGGCAAGTGGTCGGTGACGTACCTGATGTCAAACAACTAGTGATGCTCGCTGCCCCTCACACCTCCAATGAAGATGGCTGGAATGCGGTCATGGGCATTTTATCGGTTGGCATTGATT
>NZ_JADQBD010000226.1:0-485 GCF_017808115.1 Chryseobacterium sp. RR2-3-20
CTGTTCTTCAATATCTGAAACGCTCATTCCTTTAGCATAAAACGAGATAATGATATTCTCCAAACCATCGATGATATTGTGTCTTTTGGGAACTAAAGCGGGTTCAAAACTCCCTTCTCTATCACGGGGAACTTTAATTTGGCTTCGCCGAACCACTTCGTTAGGTTTCGGATTCGCCAAATGATGATTTTATCTTCTTAGTTCCGTGACCGTTTCGGTAGTTTCCATTGGTGGTTTTTTCGTGTTTTTCATTGTCAAGATGGCTGTCTAATTCAGCATCCAGCATATGTTCTACTGCTTTTTTGTGCAGTTCTTTGAAGAACGAGGTTAAATCTTCTCCGTTTTTGAAGGATTTGTAGAAATCCTTGTTGTTTAATAAATCTTCTTTACTGGTCATAACTGTATAATGTTTAAAAATAGTAAAAAGTTATTTGGCTTCGCCGAACCACTTCGTTAGGTTTCCGAAAAATTTTTTGAGCTTTGAG
>NZ_JADQBD010000227.1:0-485 GCF_017808115.1 Chryseobacterium sp. RR2-3-20
CGATTCTCTTGCGTTCCCGTCATTGCATTGAACCAATTAGATACTAGGCTTGACTTGGCTAGGCTAGGCTTGGCTAGGCCATGGATATAACATATCTATTTAACCAATTGCCAGTATTGTCACGGTCACTTGTGAGAAATGTTTTTGCTTTTTTGGTTAAATGAAATGGTAAAAAATAGACATCGTTATCCATGGAAAATCAATATATTTGTAATAAATAAAAACGAACAACACGATTCACTGCCATATGTCATAAAAATATAACATAACCAAAGAATCATGAAGTAAATATTTGCATGCGGACATATCAACTGCGTCAATTTATGAAGTGAATTTTTAAAACCCCCGACTTGCGTGCACGTCGACGTCCACGTTGCGTAATCTCTGAATTCAGCTTTAATCTGCGTCCGTCAAATGCAACAACACGATGGTTTATTTTTTTTAAGATACAACAACGGAAAATGTACAAACCAGGTTGTTGGTAT
>NZ_JADQBD010000228.1:0-484 GCF_017808115.1 Chryseobacterium sp. RR2-3-20
TTTTTTATCCAAGTCTTGTACATTTTAATATTTACCGACGTGGCACCCCTTCCTCCTGGACGCTTTTGTAAAGAAGAGAAGAGAGTATAAATACAGAGGTAGACTGCATATTGTGATAAAATGATTTTATCTTTTATATTCTGAAAGTCAGGCCAGGCCGTATCTTAAATAAGAAAGTATGATGGTGTTGAATATTTTATGTAGCATTTGGATTAAGTTTTAAGTGTTCCGTTATTGTACTTCGGATCTTTAAGGTATTCCATGCCAATTCTATCAGCTGGAACAGGTTTAGAGGTACAAAAATTTTAAGACATGGATAGTTATAAAAACCCATACAGATGCTATCAACCACAACCACGAACACTTGTTTATCAGGTTAGGGGAAATCAAATAAACTGTTTCTATTTCTTGACATTTTTCCGACCATTTTTCCGACCATTTTTCCTTCGTGGAGTCCCTCAGGTAGAAATGGGTTGGTGGCACA
>NZ_JADQBD010000229.1:0-483 GCF_017808115.1 Chryseobacterium sp. RR2-3-20
GTTTCGCCATGCTCATGGCTGTCAGACACGCAGCGGCATCAGCACGTACTGCACGCCCGGATCGCCCGGATCGAGGACCAGGGTCGGGCTGGCCGGGTCGGCGAAGCGGAAGGCGGCGTTCTCGCCTGTGATCTGGCCGGCGACGTCCAGCAGATAGCGGGCGTTGAAGCCGATCTCGAACGGTTCGTCGGAATAGCCGATCTCGACCTCTTCCTCGGCCTGGCCGGCTTCCATGTTGCGCACGGTCAGCTTCACGCGGTCGTTGTCGAAGGCCAGTTTGACCGACCGGCTCTTCTCGGCCGAGATGGTGGCGACGCGGTCGACGGCCTTGGCGAACAGGGCGTTGTCGATATCGGCCTGTTTGTCGTTGCCGCGCGGGATGACGCGCAGATAGTCGGGAAAGGCGCCGTCGATGACCTTGGAGGTCAGGCTGGCCTCGCCCATCTGGAAGCGGATCTTTTGGGCCGAGACGGTGACTTCCAC